>JASEHK010000083.1 GCA_030018875.1 Endomicrobiia bacterium
TGAGATTCGGATTTCTTTTCGGCGGAGTTTTTTGGGGTAGCATTCTGATTTTTTTGGGTCTGTCGCTGATAGCGAAGGTGATTTTTCACGTCAACATCCCCGTATTCAGAATCGCTTTTGCGTTCGTGCTTATATATTTGGGCGTGCAGCTTCTTTTTTGCGGCCGCTGGTGCCGATTCACTCCTCGCTCCGTCGGAGGCGACATAGTTTTTTCGGAAGGGGAAATGAAATATGACGCCTCGCGCCGCGAGTATAGCGTCGTATTCGGAAAGGGTATGCTCAATCTGGCATCCGGCTTATCGCCGTCCGATGTGTCCAAAAACTCCGTCGAGAAAGAAGTGAACGCGGTCTTCGGAAATTGCCGCGTAAATATAAATCCGGCGGTTCCGACCAAGATAAAAGCCAGCGCGGTCTTCGGCGCCGCGGTACTTCCCGACGGTAGTTCTGTTTCTTTCGGCGACAGAATATTTACTACGCCTTCATTCAAGGAAGGCGCTCCGCATCTCTACATAAAGGTCGGCGCGGTATTCGGCAGCGTAGAAATCAGCGACAAGAACTAAAACGGACATGCGCCTCGGTGAACTCGGCCCGGCTAAAAACTTTGAAGTCATAGAGAGTCACATATAAAATTCAGCGCCGAGAACGCCCCCTAAAGCGCATCAAAACCTCAAAGGGGGCATAATGAACCCGCAAAAAATACTTATCATAAAACCCAGCGGCATAGGCGACATAGTGCACGCCGCGCCCGTCGCAAAAGCGCTTAAAATTATTTATCCCGATGCCGAGATTCACTGGGTAGTATTCACCAGATTCGCCGGCATAATGCGTTGCGTCGGCGGCATAGACGGTCTTATAAAATGGGACCGCAATGGCGGTTTGAAAGAGTATTTCCGCGTTCTTGGCGAAATCCGGCGCCGACGCTACGACCTCTCTATAGATCTGCAAGGGCTCCTGCGCACGGCTTTTTTGAATCGTTTTTCCGGCGCGACGAAAAAACTCGCCACGCCGCTTTTACGCGAATTTTCCTGGCTCGTCGAGCGTCCCGTCGAGAAATATGACCCGCGTCTTCACGCCGTCGAGAGGAACTACCGCGTGGCGGAGTTTATCGCGAGTCTTGAGGGCAAACAAATCCCGCCGCCGTCGGCCATGGTGCCGTGGCTTAAAGTTCCCGACAGGGAAAAAGGCATCGCCGCCGCCGCGCTGGCCGGCGCCCGCGCGCCCGTCGCTTTCGCTGTGGCAAGTCGCGGTCTTCATAAGGTCTGGCCGTCGGAAAACTTTGCGGAACTGATAAATCGCCTCAGCGTTCCCGAAGGTTCCGACGGCTCAATATCTATCACACCCGTTCTCATCGGCAGCGAGAACGAACGCGAACTCGCCAGGACAGTAGTAACCAAACTCAAGCATCGCGCGGTAAATCTCGTCGGCGAAATATCTCTGGCCGAACTTCCCGCTGTGCTTGAGCGTTGCCGCCTTGTCGTCGGAAACGACTCCGGTGTGATTCACATCGCGGCGGCGCTGGGAGTGCCGGTGATAGGCATTTTCGGGGCAACTGACCCTGTCTGGTACAGACCTTATAACGATAAGTCGCGTTACATTTATAAAAAATATCCTTGTTCTCCCTGCGATATCAAAACCTCGTGCCGCGACTATAAATGTATGAAAGACATCGGTGTGGACGAAGTTATGTCCGCCGTCCGCGAGATGTTGACGGAGTCGAAAAATACCTGACGGCTTGCCCGCCTCTACAATCTCGACTTCGAGCGTCCGGCCCCCGCGGCGCCCCCCATGAATATATTTGTAATTCTTCCCAACTATATCGGCGACGCTCTGATGGCCACGCCGGCCGTGCGCCTGATAAAAAAGTCAAAGCCTCAAAGCCGTATCACCGCGCTTGTTAGCCGACGGGCTTTGCCTTCGGTGAAAGACAATCCCAATATCGAACGATTCATCGTAAGGGAAAACCGGCCGAATGTGGCCGAGCGCATACGAACATTGCGCGAAATAATAAGGGCCTTTCCCGACGGCAGCGATTCTGCCGTGGTTTTCCGCGACACTTTTTTCAACACTCTGGCGGTAACGGCAGCCCGCGCCCGCGCCGTCTCGAAAATAGAAGAATCCTCCGCACCGTTCAAAGAGCTCTGCCTCGGCGTTGTCGCGCGAGCTTTCTCTGTCGTCGAGCCGCCTACTACGACGGACTACCGAATGGATTTTGTGATACCTGATGGCGACGCCGATGCGGCGGATAGTTTTCTCTCGTCGGCCGGCCTCGGAAAGTTTGTCGCTATGTGTCCGGGCTCGACCCGCCCCGCCAAGACGTGGACACTTGAAAAATCCGCGCGTTTCGTGCGCGGAGTTTTTGAAAGATTCGGTCTGAATACCGTTTTGCTCGGCGGTCCGCCCGACGCCGCGGACTGCGGTCGTATCGCCGAGATGAGCGGCGAAGGTCATACCGTGGTTTCCTGCGGACGATTGTCTCTGGCGACCTCTGCGCGCCTGATAAAAAAATCCGAGTTTTTCGTGTCGCCCGACACGGGCCCGATGCATCTGGCTGCGGCCGTCGGCGCCCCGTCGCTTGGTATATTCGGCTCGACAGATCCTCTTCGATACGGCCCGTATCCCGATAATTTCAAAATTCTTTGGCGAAAAACCGACTGCGGGCCTTGCTACAAAAACGAGTGCGGGCTTTCGGATACATCCCTGAGAAATCGTTGCATGGAGCAGTACACTGTTGACGAGGCGCTCGCCGCCGTCGGGGGACTTCTTGGGCGCTGACTTTCGCAACATCCTCGTGCGCGGCGTTGATTCCGTCGGGACGTTCGTCCTGGCGACGCCTTTTTACCGCGAATTGAGAAGAAACTTTCCAGCGACCCGCATAACCCTCTGTGTCAAACCGCTCGTCGCCGAGTTCGCCCGCGCTTGTCCCTACGTGGACGAAGTCATTATCTATGACGCCAAAACTCTTGCGCGCAAAATCGGATTCATACGTGCGCTCGCATCAAGGAGTTTCGACGCGGCGTTCGTCATATCCGGCAGTTTTCACTCGGCTCTTGTCTGCCGCCTCGCCGGAATAAAAGAGCGCATTGGCTATCCGCATGACCGCAGGAGATTTCTTTTGACGCGCGCTGTCAAAGAAGACGTATCGGCAAGGAAACATTGCGTGGAGTACCTGCTTGATATACTTTTAAGCGAAGGATGCTCTATCGCCGACAAAAGCACGGAAATATGGTTTTCCCGGGCGGCGGAAGATTCGTCGGCAAGAATTCTTTCGGCGGCGGGCGTTTCGGACGGCGAACGATTTATCGGCGCCGCGTTCGGCGTCGCCGGCGAGAGCGCGCGAAAGTGGCCGACGGAAAATTGGGCGCCGCTCATCAAATCTCTGCTTGCATCGTCGCCTTTGAAAATCATCTTGTTCGGAAACAAGTCCGACATAGCCGAAGCGGACACTATAATGAAAGCCGTGGCCGACCCGCGACTGCTCAATCTCGTCGGTAAAACCTCTCTGGGCGAGTTCGCCGCCTGCGTCAAGCGGTGTTCTTCTTACGTGTCCGTGGACACGGGCGGTATTCACGTTGCCGCCGCTCTGGGTGTGCCGGTGGTAGGGCTGTATGTGCCCGGTTCCGACGACAGATGGGGGCCGCGGCCATCGGCAAACGGTCGGCGCCCCAAGGTCATTTCAAAGAAAACGCCCTGTTCGCCGTGCGACCAGTCCAAGATGCGCCGCTGCCGCGACAATAAATGTATGCGCGCGCTCACCGTCGAAGAAGTCGCCTCCGCCGTCACTGAAATCGCCGCTCCGTCGGGAACCATGCCGCGGCCGCCCGCCACGGAGCTTTTCTGAAAAGATAAAACTTCAAAGTTTCGGAGAACACGTATGTTAATCCGTGATGCCGTCAAGTTTTTCAAGAGCAAGTTTTTTTATCTTACACTGATTCTTTTTACGGCTTTTCTGTTGAGGTCGCGCGGCATGTTCAATCCGTTGCTGGACGCGCATTCGTGGAGGCAAACCTTTACGGCCACCGTCGCGTATAATTTTTACTCGTCGGATATGAACATCCTGCAGCCGAGGCTGAATGTCTTTCCGGAGATAAACGAGGTCGAGTTTCATTTGTATCCGTTTACCGTCGCGGTTTTATACAAAGTCTTCGGGTTTCACGAGCATTTCGGGAAATTGGTTTCCATTTTTTTCGGGCTTGGGACGATATTCTTTATATATCTGATGGCAAAAAGATATTTCAGCGAACTATCCGCCTCGGCGGCCGCGCTTTTCTGGACATTTTCTCCGATGACGATATATTACAACAGAACTTTCATGCCCGAATCCGCGATGTTATTTTGCTCGGTGGCGGGAGTGTATTTTTTTCTGAAGTGGCTGGATGCCGAGGAAAAAATCTCTCATTTCGTCGCCAGCGCGATATTTATCGGTTCGGCTTTGCTTCTTAAAGCGACGTGTCTGTATCTGTTTATACCGATGTTTTATGCGGCCTGCGTTAAACATGGCGGCGGTGTTTTCAAAAAGCCCTCGTTATATGTTTATCTGTTTTTGTCTCTGACCGGTCCTTTTTTGTGGTATTATTATTCGCACCGTGTTTTTCAGACGCAGGTCGGAGGATCCAGCATATGGGACATAGGCGCCGACAAGTGGTTCAATAAGGCGATACTTCTGAGCCCGGGATTCTATCAGAGGGTCTGGCTGCAGCATTTGGGTGAGTTGCACTTCGCTTTCAGCGGATATTTATTTTTTTGGATAGGATTGTTTCTGCCGTTGAAAAAAGAAGCGAGGTTTTTAAGAGTATGGGTCTTTGCCATTTTCCTGTTTTTCATCGTCGTTGCGATGGGGAATTACGTGCATGAATATTATCAGTTGCCGCTTATGATTGCCGGCTCGATTTTCGTCGGACGCGGCGTGGAATGGTTCGTGGAAAAAATAAAGCGCGGCGGAAAAAAATATTACGCCGACCCTGTTTTTTACGCGCTGGCCGTCCTGATTTTGTGGATTCCGATATACGGTTTTACCAAGAGCGCCGAGAGGATGAAGTTTGACGTCGGTTATAAGTTCGCGGCGGACAAAATCTCGGAGATTTCGGCGGTCGGAGAGAAAATCGTCGTTATCTCTCATTCGGAACCGGAAGTGTTTTATTATGCCCGCCGCAAGGGTTGGCATATTAATACCGACACGGTCTCGGTTGGATTGATAAAGGAATACAAAAATTCCGGCGCCAAGTATGTCGTCGTTATGGGAAGGAGAGGCGAGACATCGCGCGATATGAAATGTCCCGATATGACTCCGAGCATTGGCCCGAAAGAGACGGCCGTCGCGGATAAATTAAAAAAGGAGTTCCGGACGGTTTCGGCGACCGGCTGGTATTATATTTTCAAACTCTGATTGATGTATTTTTGCAGTGGCGGCGGTCACTTTATCGTCTTTAACGGCGACTTAGAACATGAAAACTTTTAGCAAAAAAAACATTCTCAAACTCGGATTTCTTGTGGTGGCAGTGTCCGCGCCGCTTTCGATTTCCGGCGCGGTCTTGGGCGTAACATTAACCGCGCTGGCGGTAATTTGGTCGGTCGCCGGAGGCGAAAAGATATTCGCGCCTCGGGACGTCGCGTCGAAAAAAGTCTTTTACGCCATTGCCGTTTTTTCGGCGCTTATGGTCGTTTCGGCTTTCTTTTCCGGCGATATTTCAAGCAGCTTGAAGAGGATGGCGACCATCGCCGGCTACTTCGCCTTATTCGTCGCGCTGGCCGGTTTTAACGATACGAGTTACCTGCGGAAACTCGTCGGGATATTCATTGCCGTGGTCGCGGCGCATTCGATTTACGGCATCATTCAGTATTTCAGCGGACTGGACATTATGCGGGACGGTTATGTGTGTCGGTCGCGGATTATAGGCGTTGTCGGTCATTTCAATTGCCTTGCCAGCATTTTAGGCGCGGCCGTCCCCGTGGTTTTCTCGTTCCTTTATTTTGAGAAAAATCCGAAAAAAAAGATTTTATACGGCGTATCTTTCGTTATTATTTCGTCGGCCTTGCTTTTGACTTTTACGAGGGGAGCGTGGGCCGGAGTCTTCGCGGCATTGAGTTTTATGGCTTTCCTGAAGAACAGGAAGATTATCGTCATCCCGCTGATTTTGGCGGTTCTCGCACTGGCTCTGCCCGTCTCAAGAACCAGAATAATAGGGACTTTCCGGAATGAGGAATCGGGGCGGTTGATTTTTTGGCGGACGACGCCGAGGATGATAATGGAGCGTCCGTTTTTTGGATGGGGCGCGGACAGTTTCAAGAAATCTTTTTATTCGAAATACGACGATATTATGCCCGAAAAGGGGCATTTCCATCCGCACAATATGTATCTCTCGATAGCCCAACAGTTCGGATTGGTCGGCCTCGCGGCTTTTCTGGTTTTGTTTTATTATCTTCTCTCGGGGCTGATTCGGAGGTTTTACACTTTGAAGGATGGATTTCCGTCGGCCATTGTATTCGGCGCCATCGGCGCCGTGGTCGAATTCCTGACGCACGGCTTGGTGGACGAACCCTTCCGCGGATATTTCATACCCTAC
>JASEHK010000084.1 GCA_030018875.1 Endomicrobiia bacterium
CGATTAAAGGCTGCCTGTATATTTTTATGCGGGTAAAATCCGCGCCGCTATATTTAGTCCCGACGTAACGGCGGACGGCTACATTTTTTTTACCCTCCTTACTTTCTACCCCTCTGCCTTTTTACCCTTTTCGATTATTTCGTCTCTTTTTCGACGATACTCAAACACTCATCGAGCGTTTTGTAAATAAAGTCCGCGTCGTCCTTGGTTATACAAAGCGGCGGCTTTATTCTTATCACATTTCCGGCCATCGCGCCTTTTCCGACGAGAAGTCCTCTGTCTTTGGCCAAGTCCATTATCCTTAATGTTTCTTTTGCCGCGGGTTCTTTCGTCTTTCTGTCCTTTACGAGTTCAAATCCCAGCATAAGACCCTTGCCGCGCACGTCTCCTATAATTTTGTGACGCCCCATGAGTTCCATCAATTTATCTTTGATGTATTTTCCGACCACCGTCGCGTTGTGCGCGTAGTTGTATTTTTCAAGAACCTCAAGCACTCCGAGTCCTGCCGCCATTGAGACGGGGTTTCCTCCGTAAGTGTTGAAGTGTACCTTGCCGCGCATGGATTCGGCGATGTCCGTCGTGGCGATTATGCCGCCGAGGGGCGCGCCGTTTCCTATGCCCTTTGCCATCGTGATAATGTCGGGTTTGACGCCCCAATGCTCGATGCCGAAAAATTTGTCTCCGGTTCTGCCGAAGCCCGTTTGCACCTCGTCGGCTATAAAGACACCGCCGTATTTTTTGACGA
Organism: Endomicrobiia bacterium; assembly: GCA_030018875.1. Lineage (GTDB taxonomy): Bacteria > Elusimicrobiota > Endomicrobiia > PHAN01 > PHAN01 > PHAN01. Next base: position 746 of record JASEHK010000084.1, read on the forward strand.
TGTCGTAGGCGATTTTGAAGTATTCCTTGGGCGGGTCCACGACGCCGCCGAATCCCTGTATGGGCTCGGCGATGAATCCCGCTATTTTTCCTGAGGACGAGTATTTTATCACGCCCTCGATTTCTTTGGCGCAGGCCATATCGCACGACGGATAAGTCATTGCGAACGGGCAACGGTAGCAGTATCCCGCCGGCGCGTGATACACGCCGAAAACGTAAGGCAGCGAGTGCCTCCATACGCTTTGTCCGGTAAGAGACATCGCCATCAGCGTGCGTCCGTGGAAGGAGTGTCTGAGCGCCACGAACTCCATTTGTTTCGTGTAGTTTTTGGCAAGGATGGCAGCCAATTCGTTGGCTTCGCAGCCGGCGTTGGTAAAGAACGAAACATGGAGCGCCGGATTCGCATTTTTGGCGGCCTCGGCCATTTTCTTGGCATAAAGAGCGATATTGGGATGAAAATAAAGCGTCGTCATATGCTGCAGCGTCGCAACCTGCGCTTGAATCTTGGGGACGATGTCGGGATGGCAGTGTCCGACGGAAATCGTAACGACCGCCGAGAATCCGTCAAGGTACTTCTTGCCCGCGTCGTCGTAAACATACTGCATTTCGCCTTTGACAATGTTGACGGGGTCGGTGAAATAAGTCATCGTGGAAGGCAGCAGGTGCTTCGCGCGCAGTTCCGCGATTTCTTTCGTCGAGAGAGACATCTTTGAAACCGTTGACTTGGCCATAAAAACTTTAACCTCCGGTGGGAATGGATTATTTGACAAAAATTGCGGGTTTGAGTATACAAATTTTCCGGCGGCTTTTCCAAACCCGTAAAACTTATATATAATGAGAGAAAACAGAACATGATTTTCGCGCTCACTTTACAACAATTCCCCTTATAAAAGGGGGGATACGGGTGAAAACTTCCCCCTTAACAAAGGGGGAATATATTAAGTCCGCATAAAGCAATAGTTTTACCGGGAGTTTGTGTTATTTAACGACAATGAAACGCCGCATTTACATTAAAATTATATTCCCGTTGGCGCATCTTCTCGGCAGGTTGCTTCCGGCTTTTCGTGAGCGCATAGAACGCAAGATGATAGAGGCCAACAACCGGCTCATCCGCGCAAAGTTGGACGGCAAAACCGCCTCGGCAGTTCTGCTTTTGTTGCCCCACTGTATTCAACTCTCCGACTGCCCTCATAAGATAACGTCCAACATCCTGAACTGCCGCGCCTGCGGCAAATGCGACGTCGCCGGAATCCTATCTCTCGAGAGAAAATATGGTATAATAATAAAAGTCGCCACCGGCGGGCGACTTGCCAAAAAATGGGTGGAAGATGCCGCCGCCGACCTCATAGTGGCCGTGGCGTGCGAACGCGAACTCATCGAAGGTATAATGGCCGTTTGGCCCGCGCGCGTCTGGGCTCTCGAAAACTACCGCCCCGAAGGCCCCTGCGTAAACACCCGCGTTGACGTGTCGCGGTTGTCCGATAATCTCGAAGAGTTTCTTAAAACGGAGCAAAAATAATGAACGCAGTCAAAACATTTTTACTTTTGGGCGCCCTGACCGCGCTTTTCGTTCTCGTCGGGCAGCAACTCGCCGGAAACGACGGAATGATAATCGCGCTGACTTTCGCCGCCGTGATGAATTTTTTCTCCTGGTGGTTTTCGGACAAACTCGTGCTTGCGATTACCGGAGCCCGCCCCGCCGCCGACGGAGACCTCGCCAACGTCCGTCGCATTTTGAGCGAGTTGGCGAGAGCGGGCGGTATGCCGCTTCCCAAACTTTATGTGATGGAAACTCCTATGCCCAATGCCTTCGCCACCGGGCGCAACCCCGCTAACTCGGCGGTGGCCGTAACGCGGGGGCTCGTGTCGCTTCTTTCCGACGATGAACTCAAAGGCGTGATAGCGCACGAACTCGCGCATATAAGAAACCGCGACACCCTGATATCCACGGTCGCGGCCACGGTGGCCGGAGCGATATTTATGCTTGCGCGGATGTCTCAGTGGGCAATGATGTTCGGCGGCCGCGGCGGCGGGCGCAACACCAGAAGAGGCGGAGGCGTTGAGATGCTCATGGTGGCGCTGTTCGCTCCTTTGGCCGCAATGATAATTCAAATGGCCATCTCCAGATCGCGGGAGTACATCGCCGACAGGAGCGGCGCGGCGCTCTCGGGAAATCCGCTCGCGTTGGCTTCGGCATTGCGCAAAATCAGTATGGGCGTGGCGCGTAATCCCGTCGAGCCCAGCCCCGTCACGAACCATCTCTACATAGTCCATCCTTTCAGCGGCAAGTCGGCTTTGGCGCTGTTTTCGACGCACCCGAACGTGGAAGAAAGAATCAAGCGACTCGAAGCGATGGCCGAACTCTCCGAGCGTACCAAGTACGCCGTTCCACGGATAATTCGCTAAAAGAAAATCTGATAAATATCTTCGCCGACGGCAGACCTCAATTCTCTGACCGCGTTGCCTTTGCCGTTTATGAAACAATTATTAGCGCTCTCCGACGACGACCTCACGGCTTTTCTTAAATCCATCGGCGAAAAACCTTATCGCGCCGGACAGATATACGAGTGGGTCTTCAAAAAAAACGCGCGCGATTTCGCGGCGATGGCGAATCTGCCTTCGCCCCTGAAAGAAAGACTTGCCCGCCATTTTCGTATCGCCTCTTTGAATGTTTGCGAGCCGGAGGTCTCCGGCGACGGCACGGTGCGCGTCAATCTGTCCGCCCCCGACGGGGTTGTATTTCCCGCGGTCATTCTGGATGCCGCCCGCCCGACGGGAGCCAGAAAAATTCCCTCGTCGAGCGCCTGCCTTTCCTCTCAGGCCGGATGTCCCGTGGGTTGCGCCTTTTGCGCCTCGGGCGGCGAACTGAAACGCAATCTGACCCGCGGCGAGATAGTCGAATCGTTCCTTGCCGCGCGAGATTTCGTCAAGAGTCGCGGCGACGATGCCGCGAAAATATCCGGTGTTCTTTTTATGGGGCAAGGCGAACCCCTGCTGAATTACGAGAATGTAACGGGCGCAATTTCGGACATAAGCGCCGAAGGCAAAATCGCCTTGGCGCAGCGTCATATCACTCTTTCCACGGTAGGCATAGTCACAGGAATCCGCCGTCTCGCCGCCGACGGCTTCAAGGTTCGGCTGGCCGTTTCACTCCACGCGGCCGACGATGATTTAAGAAAAAAACTCATACCCCGCGCATCCTCCAAAGTCTCCACCGTCCTTGAGGCCGCGCTCGCGTATGCCAAATCTTCCAAGACGCGCCTGACCTTTGAGTGCGTCATGATAAAAGGCGTAACGGACACGCCGCGCCGTCTGGAAGAGCTGGCCCTTGCTATCCTGCGTTTTATCTCGGGCCACGCGCCCGTTGTCGTCAATCTTATCCCGTTCAACGAAAACCCGCGCGCCGGCGCCGAGGCCTCGTACTTCCGCGCCTCCGACGACAAAACTCTTTACCTGGCGCGGGGGTATCTCGTTTCCCGAGGGATTTTTACTATAATAAGACGCAACAAAGGGCGCGATATATCGTCGGCCTGCGGTCAGTTGGGCGTCTGACATTTTTGTTCCTTCGAGCGACGTTATGAAAAAATCAAGGATAATAATCTACGGCGGAATTTTCGCGGTATTTATCGGGCTTCTGGCGAACTGGATGTTCGAGTCGCTTGTTCATACCCGTCGCGAAGTGGACGTCCCCAACGTCGTGGGGAAGACTCTATTTGAGACGCTCGAACTCTTGGAGCCGCTGAATCTGGGGCTTCGCAAAGTCGCCGTCGAATTCGACAAAAATCTTCCGACCGGCGTCGTTGTGAGGCAGAATCCGCCGGCCGCTATGAGAGTCCGCGAGGGCAGGATAGTGCGCGTAACGGTGGCCGTCGGCGCGGAAAGCGTATTCGTGCCGACTCTCGAAGGGTTGAACCTCAGACAGGCCGAGATAAAAATTCGCGCCGCGGCGCTTATCCTCGGAGAAATAACGAAAAACTATTCGCTGAAGTATCCGGGCGAGTACGTGATAAAGCAGTTCCCTTCGCCGGGCTCGCGTGTCTCTAAGGAGACTATCGCGAGCCTCGTGATATCGGGCGGCGCCCCGCCATCCGACATAACTCTTCTGCCGGATTTTGCGGGACAGACCGCGGACAAAGTGGATTCGTGGTCGCGCGAGACCGGAGCCACCGTGGAGTATCTCTTCGAGGACAATTTCAAGTTCGTCGGCAAAGTCATAAGGCAGTCGCCCGATTTCGACACCGTCGTCGAGCCCGGCGCCGTGGTCAGCGTCGTCGTGGGAAAATGATGTAATAACGGGAAAGCGCTAATGTCTTTCAAAAAATCAAATATCATACTGGCGCCTTCGATACTTTCCGCCGACTTCGCCCGCCTCGGCGAGGAGATACGCGCCGTCGAGCGCGCCGGCGCCGAATGGCTTCACATAGACGTTATGGACGGACATTTCGTGCCCAATATCACCATAGGCCCGTCGGTGGTAAAGTCTCTGCGCCGCGTCTCGGATATATTTTTCGACGTCCACCTGATGATAGAAAAGCCGTCAAGGCGCCTTGACGATTTTTTGGATGCCGGCGCGAACGCCGTAACGTTTCATCTCGAAAGCGAGAGCCCGGCCGTTATGCTGAGGCTGTTGGCAAAAACGAGAAAGGCAGCGCTTGCGGGGATTTCCATCAAGCCCTCCACGCCGGTCTCGGCTCTTGAGCCCTTCGCGCGCCTCGCGGATATATTTTTGATAATGAGCGTGGAACCCGGCTTCGGCGGACAGAAGTTCATTGAATCCTCGGCCGCCAAAATTCGCGCCGCCAGAGAGCTTTTGGACAGGCGCAATAATCCCTCCGCCCGCGTTTCCGTTGACGGAGGGATAAACTTTGCGACGGCTCCTCAGGCCGTCGCCGCGGGCGCTTCCGTGCTGGTCGCGGGCAACTCCGTTTTTCGCGGCGCGGGCGGCCCGGCCGTTTCGGCGGCAAGGATTCTTCGCGCGGCCGCAAGTCGCGCCGCGCGCCGACGGATTTGACAAGCCGCGCATTTTTAATTTATAATACCCACACGCTAAAATTGAGCCGCCGGCAGGGTGGCGGGATTTGTAAGGAGATAGAACGTGGCATTGAAGATAAAGTTTTCCAGGACCGGCCGTAAAAATATGCCTTCTTTCAGAATAGTCGTGGCGGAAGAGCGTTCCCGACGGGACGGTTCTCCCGTGGCTTTACTCGGACGTTACAATCCCCGCGAAGCCGACGCTTCAAAAAAACTTGAAGTGGACGACGAGAAACTCAAGTATTGGGTTTCCGTGGGCGCCAAACCCACCGAGAAAGCGATGAGCATTCTCAAAAGCCGTCTGGCAAAATCTTGATAAATATAATGAAAGGAATCCCAACACCTTATGTTTTTTAATTGGAGGAAGAACCCGATGAAAGACCTTGTGATTTATTTGGCCAAGGCCCTCGTGGACAACCCCGATCAGGTTGACGTAAAGGAAGTCGCTGGCGAAAAAGGCGCCGTCATAGAATTGAGAGTCGCGGAATCCGACAGGGGAAAAATCATCGGCAAAGAAGGCAGAATCATAAAATCCATAAGAACCATCGTCAACTCCGCCTCGGCCAAGCTCGGAAAGCGCGCCACAGTGGAGCTCATAGAAGACAAACCGCCGACGCCCTGAAATTTATCCTGAAATACGTAGGGCCCCGACGTTACGTCGGGGCGGCCACAGAAATCCCGCCGGTTATTGTAGTTGCGCCGTCTCGCGGCGCTTCTTGTTTAAGCGATATATCCTTTTCTTCGCC
>JASEHK010000085.1 GCA_030018875.1 Endomicrobiia bacterium
GTAAATAGTAAATAGTAAATAGTAAATAAGTGAATAGTGAATGTTTGACGAGACGCTCGTTAGAGAGTGGATATTCCTCAATATTTTCCCGCGCCGGCGTCTTTGCCCATCACGATGGCCACGCTGGCCGAGGCTCCTACTCTTGTGGCTCCCGCGGCGACCATCGCGGTTGCGTCGGCGGTGGAGCGTATTCCGCCGGAGGCCTTTACGCCCATGGCGGGACCCACGGTTTCGCGCATCAGCCGGATGTCCTCGACGGTCGCTCCCGACGGGCCGAAGCCGGTGGACGTCTTGACGAAATCCGCGGAGGCGGCTTTCGAGAGTTCGCAGGCCTTGATTTTTTCTTCCTTAGTCAGATACGCGGTTTCGAGTATCACTTTGAGTATCTTGCCGCGCGTGGCCTCCCTTACGGCCTTAATATCGTCGAGAACCAGTTGATGGTTCCCGCTTTTAAGCGCGCCGACGTTAATGACCATGTCTATTTCTTCGGCCCCATTGGCTATGGCATCGCGCGCCTCGATGGCTTTCACCGTGGGCGTCGTGGCTCCGAGAGGAAATCCTATGACCGTGCAGACCTTTACCCCGGAGCCGCGCAAAAGCTGCGCGGACATCGCGACGTAGGCGGGATTGACGCACACCGATACGAACTTGTATTTGGCCGCCTCTTCGCAAAGTTTGCCTATCTCTTCCTGTGTCGCGTTGGCTTTAAGCAGAGTATGATCAATGTAATTGGCGAGTTCTCCGGCGGCTAAAGATCCCGAACTATTTGCGATGCGGTCGGCGCCAGCCGATATGACGGCTCCGACGGAACCGGGCTTTTTCTCCACGCATTTTCCGCAGGAAGCGCAGTCCGCGCCGTCCTTGAAAGCGGGGCAGTTATCCGCCGCGCGGACATTATCCGTCGGGGCGAATGAGGGCGCCCGAGATGATGGCGCGCCAAATGAGTGTGTGTCAGAAGAGAATACCTTGCCTGCGGTTCCGACGGTGACTTCGATTTTTTTGAACGGCGCGCCCGAGACAGCCAATACTTCGCGGGCGAGATTTTTGGCCGAAGTCACGGTGATGCCCATATTCTTGAGGTCGTAAATGAGAGATTCGACTTTGCGAGAGAGTCCGCTCGCCTGAGAAGGTTCCGGATGGCAGGAACAAAATACGGCGTCTCTGGCGGCGACGACAGGGGCCTGCCTTTCGAGGCATCCGACCACGATATTGGAATGAAGGGTATCGGTTATAAGATTAGCGATTTTTGAAAGCCCGTTGAGAGTAAGCGTGGCGATAACGAGCGCGTCCGGCCACGACGAAAGCGCCACAGAGTTTTGTTTGCCGTCGTCGAGAATGATGTCGGAAACGCCGGTGGTGTTTTTGATCCTGTCGGTTCCTATGACCGAGGCGGCGGCGCGGGTTACGAGGATTTTTGTCTCATGCGAGCGCGCGATTTGGCGGACTTGGGCGAGAGCGTCGTCGAGACTGCGATCCCCTCCCATAAAAATGACCATAACTTTGCGCGGGGAAGAAGACCTGCGCGAGTAGTCGGCGATGACCTGTTTGGTAACTTTTTCGACGATGTTTCTGTCCATAGTCTCTCCGGTGATTTTACTTGAAGTGTAGTGCAAAACTGCGCGGCGGTTCGATGTCAAAAAATAGTTTAAAAGTATATATATTAAAAAGATTTTTGCCAAATTAATCTCATACGCCGCAGCGTCCTTGACTGTATCGGAAAAAAGTTATAATATGAACGAATGAACGCGCCTAACGCGATATTTGCGGCTATTTTATGCGTCTGCGCGGCAAGGACAGTATCAGGGAGGAACGTCATGTCCGACATAAGACAGCCCGCCGTCGCGGGGAGTTTCTATCCGGCGTCGAAGAGAGAACTCGCCGACGTCGTCAAATCCCTGCTCGCCTCGACGGAAGCGACGCGGACGCCCGGAACGATAGTCGCGGCGATGGCGCCGCATGCCGGATATGTTTTTTCAGGCGACACGGCCGCGAAAGTATGGGCGGCGCTCGATGCGGAAAACGCCGAGACATTCGTTCTCGTCGGAAACAGCCACGCTTTTTCCCTCGACAAGGGGGCCGTCTGGACATCCGGCGCCTTCGCCACTCCTTTGGGGGACGTCCTCATAGACGAAGAACTCGCATCAATGCTTCTTGAAAACGGCGATATTTTCGAATCTGCGGCGTCGCCGCATATCAGGGAGCACTCTCTGGAAGTTCAGTTGCCTTTCATACAGGCCGTTGCGCCGCGCGCAAAGATAACGCCGGTGCTTTTGAGCTCGTCGTTTTCATTTCAGAAATCACTCGAGGTCGGGCGCGCTCTGGCGAAAGCCGTCAAAAAACATACCCGCAAAACGATAATAATCGCGTCGAGCGATATGTCGCATTTCCCGTCGGACGCGGTCGCGCGGGAATGGGATTCGCGGATACTTGAGGCCATCGGCCGGTTCGATTGTAAAATGGTTGACGAGGTCGAGCGGAACGCCAGAAAATCGCATGAGGACGGGCTTGAAGTCGGACTCTGCGGGAAGGAAGCCGTGGTGGCGGTAATGACGGCCGCCAAAGAGCTCGGCGCGGAAACTGCGGCGGTCTTACATTACGCGAACTCGTCGGACGCATCGCGGGACAAGTCGCGCGTGGTCGGATACGGGGCCGCGTTATTTCTCAAATCATCAAAGAATAAAAAGTCCGAAGAGGACTCGTCCGCCGTCGGCATCTCGGCGAAAAATCAGAAGATTCTGCTTAAAATCGCCCGAAGCGCGATAACCTCAAAACTCTTCGCCAAAAACCCCGGCGTACCGTCGGCTCTCGACACGGAACTGCTCCGGCCCGCGGCGGTCTTCGTTACGCTGACATCGTCGGGCGGCGCTCTGCGCGGATGCATCGGCGCTACGCGGGAGTTCGCTGCGCTGCATAAAGCCGTCAGAGAAATGGCCATCGCGGCGGCATTCGAAGATTCGAGGTTTGCGCCCGTGACGGCCGTCGAGCTTAACGACATAAAAATAGAGATTTCGGTTCTGTCCAAGTTAAGACGGGTCGCTTCGGCCGACGATATAAAAACGGGGATTGACGGCGTATCGGTGAGACGCGGAGCGAAAACAGGTATTTTTCTGCCGCAGGTATGGGAGCACTTCGCAAGGAAAGAGGATTTCTTAGACGAGCTCTGCTATCAAAAAGCGGGACTTCCGCCAAAAGCGTGGAAAGATTCCTCGACGGAACTTTACGTTTTTACGGTGACCAAATTCAAAGAGTGAGTTTTTTAATAAAGCCGCGGCGACCAATGCGGGGTGAAACTTCTGCCGGGAATATCGGCCACGCGCGACGGAGAACTGCCGTCGGCGAACATCCTGAACAACTCTTTTTTTGAGTTTCTCGTCGAAGTAAATGCTATATACCTGCCGTCCGGAGACCACGCGGGATTTTCGTTGTTCCCCTCGCCGAAAGTGAGTTGAAGGACTCTGCCCCCGGAAACCTCATAGACGAAGATATTATGCTTTCCGTCGGTGATCATGGCGAAGGCTATCCTGTCGCCCCTCGGCGACCATGCCGGAGAATCGCAGAAACCTCTCGTGGAAACCCGCCTTATGTCGGCGCCGTCCGCGCTCATCAGATAGAGTTGCGGATAACCCGGCCGGTTTGAAATGAACGCCACACCGTTGCCCGTCGGAGAAAAGCTCGGGGAAGTGTCTATTCCGGAAAATCGCGTCAAGCGTTTGATAAGAGAACCGTCGCGGTCAAGAAGATATAGATTCGGGCTCTCGCCGCGCGACTGCGTCAGCAGTATTGATTCTGAGTCGGGCGAGAACACGGCGGCGGTATTGAGCCCCTGGATTTTTGAGACGGCGCGTCGTTCCAGCGTGGCGACGTTTATGGAATAAAGGTCGGGATTGCCGAAGCGATACGTGGTGTAAATTATCTCTTTGCCGTCGGGAGAAAACTTGGGGAGCAGGGCTATCGAGTGCTCGTCGGTCAGTCGCCGGAGATTGTGGCCGTCGTAATCCATCGCGTATATTTCCTTGGACCCCGACGCATCGTTGGAAAAAACTATCTTGGTGGACGCTATGCCCCGCTCGCCCGTGAGCCTCAGCGCGACTTCGTCGGCTATCGTATGAGCGATTTTCCGGGGCGACTCTTTTTTATCAAATAAAAACTCCTTCGACCATATCTCGCTCCTGCCCGCGACGTCCATAAGTCGCGCCGTCACGGAAACGGCGGTCGTGTCCGCGCGAAACTCTCCGAAGAGAATTATATCGGCTCCAAGGCGCTCCCAATATCGGAGTTCCTCATCTTTTCCCGTGTAGACCGGTCCGTTTTCGACGATATTGAAAGCTCTGTTGAAAATCAGGTCGTCTCTGGCTACATCGCGCGACTGTCTGGCGGTTTTCGCGTCGTCAACGGAGCCGCCCCGCGCGACAGCGAAGTCGGCTATGCCCAGGTCGAGCCGTCGGCCGTGGGCGGTAAGTTTCAGATAGACGTCGCGTGATGCCGAGGATGCCGTAACGGCGACCGACGCCAACACAAAAAAAACGGAGACTAAATATTTTTTATTCATCATTCCTTATACGAAAACTCAAAATAAATTCCGAGCGTGTCGTCCTCGTATCCCGTCGGAAGAGGCGCGAAGGGAGCTGAAATCTTGACCGCGCGCAAGGCCACCGCGTCGAAAACGGCGTTTGAAGACTGTTCCTTAAACTCAGGCTCCGTTATCGTGCCGTCGCGGCGAATCTTGAAATAAACCACGGACTTAAGCCCTCCGGTTTCTCTGCCGCTCCAGCCCCAGTTCGACGATATCGCTTCCCTTACGCGTCTCAGATAATAAAGATAGGGAAACTTTGCGGTATCGGGGGTGATGCTCGCCGACGGCTGAAGCGGCGCCGGCGGCGACGACGGCGCGGCGGGTTCTTTCCTTTCCTCTTTGCGCGGTTTGGGAGTTTTTTTTGCGGGAGCGGGAGCGCGCGGGATTACGACTTCTTCTTCTTTTTTGGCGGGCGGGCCGGGCGGCGGAGCCGGCGGCGCAAAATAGAGCAGGTCCACCGGAACGACGACGTATTTTGGTTTTATTATCAGATGAAGCGACGTTAAGGCAATCAAGGCCGCGTGGAAAGCCGCGGAGAACGCAAGCGACCTGCGAAAGGACGCATCCATTTACTTTTTCTTATGCGTCTCGGATAGAGCGCCGAGACGTTCCGAGGCCAAGGACGCCTCCTGTGAAGCGGGATGGTTTTTGATTATGTTCGCGTATGTTTTTTTGGCGTCCTCGACTTCGCCGAGACGCTCCAGCATGAGCGCTTTTTTATAAAGCGCGCTCAAATAATGCTCGGATTTGGGATGTTTTTCGACGATGACCGAGAACTCCGAGAGCGCCTCTTTCCACATTGACCTGGCGCAATAACTCTCGCCAAGATAATACCCGGCGTAAGGAGCAAGCGAAGCCGACGGGTATTTTTCAAGGAATATTCTGAAAGTTGCCGCCGCCGATTCCTGACGGCCCGCGACGAAATCGTCGTAGGCCATACGATAAAGTTCTCCGGGAGGAAGTTCGGCAGTTTGGTTCTTTACAGGGAGAGACCGCCTGGGCGAATCCGGCGTGGAGACCTCGGACGCATAGGACTGATAGGCGGGGGAGATTTCGCGCTCATCCGACGGAGTCTGCCGACGGGACTCTCGATCTACGGCATCCATCTTATCGGAGATTCTGCCGACCCTCGACGTGATGTTGGCCTCCATGTCGTCGAGACGTCGGGCGACGAGAGACATCACGTTTTTATTTTCTTCGAGGCGTTCGGAAAAGGCCGATATGTTCAAGTCCAGAGACGACATTTTGTCGCCGAGGTCGGCCTGATTGATTTGGACTTCGTTGAGTTTCAGACGCAACTGGTTGATGTCGTCGCGCAATTCCACTATCTCTCGGGAAGTTGCAAGACATCCCGAAAGCGCCAACGGGAACAACACCGCGACGAGCGCGGACAAGATGCGTTTCATGCGGGATGACGGAAGGAACGGAGGATTATTTTCCTCTGCCTATTTTAGTTTCGGCGCGGCGATTCTTGGCCCACGCCGCTTCCGTCGAGGCGGTATCAAAAGGTTTCTCTTCGCCGTAGGAAATCGTGGCTATTCTGGCCGCCTTAACTCCGAGGCGTATGTAATAATCCCTGACGGCGGAGGCTCTTCGCTGGCCCAACGCGAGGTTGTATTCGGTGGTTCCTCTTTCGTCGGTGTGACCCTCGACGATGACCTTCATTCCCGCGTTGGCTTTGAGATACGAGGCGTTCTTTACCAATATCTCGCGCGCGTCGGCGCGAATCTCGTACTTATCGTAGTCAAAACGAATCGTAAGCACTTCGGGCACGCTTTCCCACTCGGCGCGGACATCGGGCTCCGCTTTGGTTTCCGCGACGGGCGCAACGACAGGTTCGGGCGGTTTCACCATCGGTTTTTTCGCGCAGGCCGCGACAAAGACGAGTGCGGCGAGGGCGGCGAACAATTGTAACTTCATAAAATAACCTCTCAATGTGAA
>JASEHK010000086.1 GCA_030018875.1 Endomicrobiia bacterium
CAGTTATAATTTCGTCGCGACGGGCGTCGAAGCGATTCAAAAAAATAAAATGAACGATTACATATCCGCCACCGACGCATCCCAAATAGCGTCCGCCGCCGCAAAGGCCGTGCGCGCGAGAAAGAAAGTCTATTACGCCGCCGGAACTACCGACCTCTACGTTCAATTGAAAGAGGGCATTTTGGCGGAGCCCAACGTCTTCATAGACATCCGGGGCGCCGCCGAACTAAAAAAAATATCCAAAAGCGCTGGCGCGGTGTCCATAGGCTCGTTGACGACGTTCTCCGAGATAATCGAGAGCGCCTTGTGCCGCAAGAATCTCCCCCTGCTTGTCGAAGCCGCAAAGACCATCGGCTCTCCTCTGATAAGAAACCGCGCGACCGTCGGCGGGAACATCGCCAATTCATCTCCGGCGGGCGACTCGCTGCCGGCTCTTGTCGCGCTCGACGCCTCTCTCGTGTTAAGGCGCGGGAGCGCCATGCGCAAAGTCGCGGCGGCGGATTTTATTACCGGCCCAAAAAGAAACATCCTCGAGGCGGGCGAGTTCATAGAATCGGTGAGAGTGCCGAGGTCGCCATCGTCGCCCGCGGCATCGCCTCCCGCGTCGAAATTCTCTATCTTTCTGAAACTCGGCTCAAGAAAAGCTCTGGCAATATCCAAGGTATCTCTGGCCGTAGACGCTGTGGTAAAAAACCGATTGATATCTTCGATAAGAATCGCCGCAGGCGCCGTCGGCCCGACGGTCGTGCGATGCCGGCGAACGGAAGATGTTCTCACCGGTTCGAGTCTCGGGGACGAATCAAAAATCGAGCTCGCAAAAAAAACTCTCGCCGAGGAAATCCTCCCGATAGACGACTTCAGGTCTACCGCCGAATACCGTCGCGCCGCCGCCGCCGCGCTTCTTGAAAAGGCTCTTCTTCGAGCCGCCGACGCACCCGCCTGACGGCAGGCAGGCCCGCGCACGATACCGGTCGCTGAAAACAAATGCTCTCGACGATAATACTCGCCGCCGGCGAGTCATCCCGTATGAAAGGTTTTCCCAAGGCCTTGCTTGAAATCAACGGGCGGAAATTCATAGAAATCATCATAGAAAAATCCAAAGACGCCGGCGCAACGGATATAGTCGTCGTCGTCGGAGCGCACGCGGACGAGATAAAAAAATCGGTTGATATGACGGGCGTAAAAATCGAGGTCAACGCGAACTGGAGCGTCGGGCAGTTGTCGTCGCTGCGAGCGGGTATCGCGGCGCTCGACGGAAAAAGCGAGGGTTTTCTGCTTGCGCCCTGCGACTCTCCTGAAGCGTCGGCTGAAACTTACAAAATGCTCTCGAATGCCTGGGGAAAGGACAAGAGCAAGATTTACATACCCGTGTCCCGCGAAGGGCGCGGAGGCCATCCGACGATATTCCCCCGCGCCTTCTACCGCGCTCTTATGGAAGAATACCTCAGTCGCGGGGCGAAGTCCGTCGTGGAAAAATACCCGTTGGAAGTCGTGCGCATGGAAACGCCCGACGACGGCATTTTATCGGACGTGGACACGTTGGAAGATTACGCCAAAATAAATGCCCGCAAGGAATAAAAAATGAACGACATCTTCGATAAAATAGCGGAATTGAAAAAACGGCGCGAGGCATTCGCGCTGGCAATCGTCGTGCGCCAGGAAGGTTCCGTCCCGGGCAAGGTCGGCGCCAAAATGATAGTGTTATCGTCGGGAAAACCAACCGCGGGCACCGTCGGAGGAGGGGCCGTGGAAAAAAAAATCACGGCGGACTGCATGGAACTTCTCAAACAAAATAAAAACGCGCTTCTTAAATACGACCTCAGCAGCGACCTCGGAATGAAATGCGGGGGAATGATGGAAGTATTCGTGGAGAGTTTCGCGGGTAACGCGGCGCGGCTCGTAATCTGCGGCGGCGGCCACATAGCCCAAAAACTCGGGCCGATGGCGGCCATCGCGGGGCTTTCATACGCGGTAATTGATGACAGACCCGAGTTTGCGTCGAAAGAGCTTTTTCCGTCGGCCGACGAGATAATCTCGGCCTCGTTCGAAGACGCGTTCTTGAAAATAAAAATGGACGCCGACACCTATGTCGCCATCGTGACGTACAAACATCTTCACGACGAGTTTTGCCTTAAAAAAGCTCTTGAAAGCGGCGCGAAATATGTCGGAATGATCGGAAGCAGGAAAAAGGTGTCCGAGATATTCAAAAATCTGGGGATTAAAAACGACCCGAGAGTATTCGCGCCCGTGGGGCTTGATTTGGGCGACGGTTCGCCCGAAGAAATAGCGGTGAGTATTTTATCGGAGATACTGAAAATTAAATCCGGAGGGAGCGGAGCGCATAAGAGAGCGGGCGCCTAATGATATATATAAAAAAATATTTTATCCGCCGCCGATAGGAAGGAGTATCTTTACGTCGTCGCCGTCTTTGAGCCGCGCGGATAACTTCGCGGCTTTTTCATTTATAAGATATGTAAAGTAGCGCGATTCGGTCGGAGTGTAGCCGAGTTTATTCTCAACGACGGCGGCGAGCACGGCGTCGTCCGGAAGGTTCAGACTGAATTTTCCGGACTTCGCCTTTTTTCTTTTTATCGCGGCGGCGAGTTCAAACTCTACTTTTATCATCGGCATGACCTTTTATTTCTTTGCCTCTATTACCGCCAGCACCGCCTCGGGAGTGAACGGCGCTTTTCTCATGCGCGCTCCTCCGACGGCGTTATAGATGGCGTTTGATATCGCCGGCAGCGGTCCGTTTATGCCGATCTCAGAAACGCTCTTTGCCCCGAATGGGCCGGTCTCCTCGTAAGTCGGCACGAGGATTGTCTTTAATTCCGGCATATCTGCCGTCGAGAATATCTTGAAGTAGTTCAGCGAGGGATTGAGCATCTTACCTTTATCGTCGAAGATGTAACGCTCGGTGAGCGCGTAGCTCAGAGCGTTTACGACGGCTCCTTCGGTCTGACCTTCCGCGAGTTTTGGGTTTATCGGAGTGCCGCAATCTACGGCGGCGACATACTTTACGACTTTGACCTTTCCCGTCCACGTGTCCACCTCAACCTCGGCGTAATGGGCCGAGAACGGCGGCGGGGATTTGTGAGTTATGTGCGAGGCGTGCGAGGCTATCTGAAACTGATTTTTCTCGTAGAGCGAATATATCGCTATTTCCGAAAGCGTCTTTGAGCCGTTTCTGCCGGTGACTTTTCCGTCGCCGATGGTGAGGTTTTCCCATTCCTCGTCGAGCATCTCGGCGGCGACTTTAAGTATCTGCTCTTTCACTTTTTCGGCGGCTTTTATAACGGCGTATCCGGAGAGATACGTCGTGGACGAGGCGTAAGCCCCGACGTCGAAAGGCGTCATATCCGTGTCCGACGAATAGACGATGACTTTGTGCGCGTCGAGCCCCAAAACCTCGGCAACCATCTGGGCGAATATCGTGTCGGAGCCGGTGCCCAAATCCGTCGCGCCCAAGAGCATATTGAAAGAGCCGTCCTCGTTCATTTTGAGAGAGGCCGCGCCCATGTCTATCTCGGGAATTGACGAGCCCTGCATAAGGGCGACCATGCCCACGCCCTTTTTGTAACGTCCGGGCGACTTGCGAAGGTCGGCGTATTTTTCACGTTTTTCCTTCCAGCCGATTTCCTTCGCGCCAAGCTCGATACATTCGGCCAGGCCGCAGGAACCTATCTTCTGCTCCACTCCGGCCTTGCCTTCGCCGAGCGCCTGAAAGACCGGCGAGCCCTCGCCGGTGCGAATGTGGTTTTTTTTGCAGAACTCGACGACATCCATCTTAATCCTCTCGGCCATCTCATCTATCTGAATACCCATCGCAAAGTATGACTGCGTCGCGCCGTAACCGCGGTATGCGCCTCCGACGGGAAGATTCGTGTAGACGGTGTCGCCCCAGAACTTCACGTTCTGGCAACGCCAAAGGGGCAGCAGTTTGCTGCCGGAGTTCGACAGCACCGTCAGAGCGTGCGAGCCGTATGCTCCGGTGTTCATCAGTATCTTCAAGTCAACGGCGGTCAGAGTCCCGTCTTTTTTTATGCCGGTCTTCAGACGTATTACCTGCGGGTGTCTGGTGCGCGAACTCATAAACTCTTCTTTTCTCGTATAAAATATCCTGACGGGCTTGCCGGTTTTTAAGGTCAGCGCGGAGCAAAGGTCTTCGATGAGAATTTCCTGTTTGCCGCCGAAACCGCCGCCGATGCGCGGCTTTATGACGCGGATATTTTTAACGGGAATATCAAGCGCGCGCGAGACCATGCGGCGCACGTGAAAAGGCACCTGCGTGCTCGTCCTTATGACGAGGCGGGCGTTTTCGTCGAGCCAGGTTATTACGACATGCGGCTCCATCGGCACGTGGGTGGCGTAGTGAGTTTCATATTCGTAGTCCAACACTACGTCGGCCTCTTCGATTCCTTTTTTCACCGACCCGACTTCCATATCCACGTGAGCGGCCAGGTTTTTTTCGGGTTCGTAATGAACCGGTATCGGAATCACCGCCTCTTTTTCGTCGTGAATGACGGGCGCGCCTTTGTCCATCGCCTTGCGGGCGTCGAGGACGGCGGGCAGAACTTCGTATTCGACCTCTATCAGGGAGACGGCCTTGGCGGCTATTTCGGGAGTAACGGCTGCAACCGCCGCAACTCTGTCGCCGACAAAGCGGACTTTATCGTCAAGAATAAAAGTGTCGTAGGGAGATGGTTCCGGATAACCTTGTCCCGCCGTCGTAAAAGGTATGCGGGGAACGTCTTTGTGCGTCAGCACGGTTTCCACGCCGGGGAGCGCTTTGGCTTTGGAAACATCAATTTTTTTGATGCGAGCGTGGGCATGGGGGCTCCATAAAATCGCGGCGTAAAGCATTCCGCGAATATCAATATCGTCGGCGTATACGTGGCCGCCCGTCACAAGAGAGACGCCGTCTACTTTGATTACATTGTGGTTTACCTGTTTGAAATTATTTTCCATGGTGTCCTCTTCTTATTTCCCGTCGGAAAGTTTCTCGGCCGAAAGTTTCACGGCATCTATGATTTTGGAGTATCCGGTGCAACGGCAAAGCACCCCTTCAAGCGCCTTTTTTATCTCTTCTTCCGTCGGAGACGGGTTTTTGTCGAGGAGCGCCTTAGTGGACAGCACCATTCCCGGAGTGCAGTAACCGCACTGAACTGCGCCGGATTCCAGATATGCCTGCTGTATGGGATGAAGTTCTTTTTTATGAGAGAGATCTTTTTTCTTGGGCGGGGTCACGCCTTCTATGGTGAGAAGTTTTCGGCCGGCGACCAGGGCAGTGACAAGAAGGCAGGAATTGATGGGTTTACCGTCGAGCAACACGGTGCAACAACCGCATTCGCCCTGACGGCATCCCTCCTTGGCGCCTTTCAAACCGAGACGGCGGAGCGTGTCAAGCAGAACCTCGCCTGGCTTTATTTCCCACTCGGCGGGGTTGCCGTTTAACTCGAATTTAATTTTCATGGCTTTTATCCTTACCTCAGTATGTCCGCCAGAGCGGATTCTATTATTTTGGCGAGGGCCTTTTTCTTGTATTCTTTGCTCACCCTTATATCGTTTCCTATAACGGCGGCGTCAGCCGCGGCGCGGGACACCGAGCCCACGAGCTTACCGTCGGGAGCGGCTCCGACGAGCATACTCTCGGCGGCCGTCAGGCGCTGCGGCAGAAGCCTAAGTGCCCCGGCGACGACGCGAATCGTCTCAATCTTGCCGTTTTTTAGTTTAGCGACGACACAAACGCTTATCAATGGATAATCGTTTTCGGTGAGAGCAAACTTAACGTATTTCGCGCGGGCGCCGGCGCAGTCCTTGGGGAAAGATATCTCGGTAACGAGACCGTCGTAAGAAAGAAGATGTCTGGGTGATTTGGCGAAAAACTCCGCGGACGGCACGGATTTTTTGGCCGGCGAGGCGACGATTATTTTGGCGCCCAGCGCAAGACAAACGACCGGCAGCGCCGACCACGGGTGAACCTGCACAACGTTTCCGCCGGCCGTTATCATGTTGCGATTGGTGATTTTTCCGACGGAAGCGGCGGCCGCGGATACGACACCCGAGGCATACTTTTGCGCCGACTTGTTTTCGGCGATATCTTCAAGCGTGGCCATAGCGCCGATGACAAGACCGTCGGGGGTCAACTTGACATAATCGAGTTTAAGGCCGGAGAGGTCGGCGAGGCCTTCCATGACGGGATTCTCCGAAGCGCCTATCGTCGTAGAGCCGGCGAGCGGCGCTATTTTACCTTTACCTTTTTTCAAGATATTTACGGCTTCGGAAATTGATTCGGGACGGAAGATTTCATTTACATTGGGGAGCATTTTGTCACCTCACTAAATGCGCTTATTCGGACGGCGTTTTATTCTACAAAAAAAATAGTGGTTTTCAAACATTGTCTATGAGGCGATTAGAGCCGATTTTAACGGCGGCAAGGAGGCGGTACCGTCGGGAATCTCGGGGCATTCGCGCAAGCGG
>JASEHK010000087.1 GCA_030018875.1 Endomicrobiia bacterium
AAATATTTTATCGCGCGTCGAGCTCGCTGTAGCAATTATCATCACCGGCATATTCTCGTCTATAAGAGCTATGGGGCCGTGCTTCATCTCCCCTGCGGGGTAGCCCTCCGCGTGTATGTAGGATATTTCCTTGAGTTTCAAAGCTCCTTCAAGAGCGATGGGATAATTATAATTGCGGCCCAGATAAAGAAAATCTTTGGCGTGAAAAAACTTCTTGGCGAGTTTCTCGACGGCGGCCGCATCTTTGAGCGCTTCGGATATTCTTACCGGCGCGTCCCATATCGCAAGAGCCATTCGTTTTATTTCCTCCGGCGGCAAGGCCTTTCTTTTAGCCGCCCAATCCAGAAGCAAAAGATATATCGCCGTAAGCTGTCCGGTAAAGGCCTTAGTGGAGGCTACGCCTATCTCCGGGCCGCAGCGCGTGAAAAGAGAGGCCGAGGCCTCGCGCGACGCCGTCGAGCCGACTACGTTGGTTATGGCAAGTGTCGGCACGCCGGCGGCCTTGGCTAGACGCATGCCCGCCAAAGTGTCGGCGGTTTCGCCGGACTGGGTGATGGCGATGACCAAAGTGTTTTTGCCGAGCACAGGATTGCGGTATCTGAACTCGGAAGCGATATCCACTTCGCACGGAAGAGCGAGAAACTTTTCGAAAAGATATTTGCCGACGAGACCGGAGTGATACGATGTCCCGCAGGCGACTATGTGCACCCTTTCAAGCGACGGCGCCATGCCGGATATCCGGGCGAGTTCCTCGTCGAGAATCGCGATTCCTTCCTCGGGATAAAGACGCCCGCGGAAAGTGTCCTGCACGGCCTGAGGCTGCTCGAATATCTCCTTGAGCATGAAATGTCTGTAGTTGCCCTTCTGCGCCTGAACGGAATCCCAATTGACAACGACCACATCCCGTTCTATCTTTTCGTCGCCGCAAAAAAACTCCACGCCCGACGCCGTCACGCGCGCAATGTCGCCGTCTTCAAGAAAGGCAACGCGCTTGGTGTAAGGAAGCACCGCGGGAATGTCCGACGCCAAGAAGTTCTCCCCCTCGCCGAAGCCCACGATAAGCGGCGCGTCTTTGCGGGCAGCGATGAAACAATCCGGCTGGGAGGCCGATATGACCGCTATCGCGTAAGCCCCCGTTATTTCGGATATCGTTTTTCTTACGGCCTCAAGAAGTCCGCCGCCCAACGACATATGTTTCTCGACGAGATGCGCGATGACTTCCGTATCGGTTTCGGAACGGAAAATGTGACCCGCGGCCAAGAGATTTTTTTTAATGTCTATATAATTTTCGATGATGCCGTTGTGAACCACCACGATATCGCCCTTGCAGGACGCGTGGGGATGAGCGTTTTCCTCGGACGGCTTGCCGTGGGTCGCCCAGCGCGTATGGCCGATACCGACGACGCCGGAGAGTTTATTTTTTTTGAGAGATTGCTCGAGAGCGATTATTTTTCCGGCGCCGCGCACCGATTTGATACGGCGTTCGTCTATGACCGCTATCCCCGCAGAATCGTAGCCGCGATACTCCAAACGCTTGAGACCGTCGAGCACGACGGATGCGGCATTTCTGTGTCCGGCGTAAGCCACTATTCCGCACATAGCTTTTTCATCTCCCTTACGGCGTTTTCCAGACCGACGAATAACGCGCGGGCTATTATCGAAAATCCTATATTGAGTTCGCGCATCCCCGGTATCACGGCCACATCGCGCGCGTTAGAATAGTCCAGGCCGTGGCCGCAGTTCAATATCAGACCCGATTCCAGAACACGGACAGAGGCCTCTTTTATAACCGCAAGATGTTTGGCGCGCTCTTGTGCGGAGCGAGAGTTGGCGTAATGCCCGGTATGAAGTTCCACACAATCGGCGCCAATCTCTTTGGACGCGACTATCTGATTTTTATCCGGATTGATAAACATGCTGACCTTGATGCCCGACGAGCGCAGACGCGACACGACATCGCCGAGCGATTTTATGTTGCCGGCGACGTCGAGGCCGCCTTCGGTGGTGAGCTCGTGTCTTTTTTCGGGGACAAGGCAGACATCGCGAGGTTTTACATCGAGCGCTATCCGCACGATATCTTCGGATGCCGCCATTTCAAGATTCAGTTTTGTCTTTATCGAGCGTTTAAGGGCATAGACGTCGGCGTCTTGTATGTGTCGTCTGTCTTCGCGAAGATGGCAGGTTATGCCTTCGGCGCCGGCGAGTTCGCAGGCGATGGCCGCCTCGACGATGTCGGGAAAGCCTTCGCGGCGGGCCTGTCTCAGGGTGGCTACGTGGTCTATGTTGACTCCGAGTTTGGGCATAGGTTTTTACTTCTTTATATTTCCCGTCGGCAAAAATCAAACGGATTCAAGATATGCTTTCTTGAGCCGCTCGGCTATGGATTTTATCTCATTACCGTCAGGCCCCTCGACCATTATGCGAAGCAGCGGTTCGGTGCCGGAATATCTCACGAATATCCTGCCGGCATCGCCGAGTTTTCTTTTTTCGTCGTCAAGCGCCGAGAGGAAAGACGGAAGGCCGTCTAATGATTTTTTCTCGCGCGACGAAACGTTAAGTATCGTCTGGGGGTAGGCCTTTACGAAAGATGTAATCTCCGAAAGTTTTGAGCCGGCATCCCTCATCGCACTGAAAAGCTCTATGGCGGTAAGTATCCCGTCGCCCGTCTTCGCCAAATCGCCGAATATTATGTGGCCGGACTGCTCCCCGCCGAGGACCGCGCCGGACTTTTTCATTTCCTCGCGCACGCTTTTGTCGCCGACGGGGCACGCCGCCACTTTTACGGAGGCCGACTCCATCGCCTTCAAGAAACCGATGTTGCTCATTACCGTGGCGACCACGATGTCCCCCGAGAGCCTGCCCTGTTTCCTGAGGTGAACCGCGCAAGCCGCCAAAGTCCTGTCGCCGTCCACGATGCGGCCTTTTTCGTCGGAAAATATCGCGCGGTCGGCGTCGCCGTCGAAGGAGACGCCGCAGTCGGCGCCGGATTTCAGCGCCTCGGCGGCCATTCCGTCGGGATGAAGCGAACCGCAGTCGGCGTTTATATTTCTGCCGTCGGGCGCAGCGTTAAGAACGATAACGTCGGCGCCGAGCGCCCTTAAAACGCGCGGGCCTATGTCGAACGCCGCGCCGTTGGCGCAGTCGGCGACGACTCTGAGGCCGTCAAGCCGGACCGTCGCGCTTTTTATGAGGTGATTCGCGTAATCCTCGACGAGCGATGGGCGGAGGATATCGAGATGAGCGCGCTTCAATGTCAAAGTCCCGCTACTATGTTTTATCTCCGAAGAAGGCGGAACATCGAACGCGCTTATGGACGCGAACTCTTTTTCTATTCTGGATTCGAGTTCATCCGAGAGTTTCTCTCCCGTCGGAGAAAAAAACTTTATCCCGTTGTCTTTCCAGATATTGTGGGACGCCGAAACAACCACTCCGGCGGCGAAATCATTTTTGCGTGTCAGATAGGAAACGGCGGGAGTCGGTATAACACCGGCGGAAACGGCCTCAACGCCGGAGAGCGAAAATCCGGCGGCGAGTTTTTTTTCTATCTCTGCCGACGATTCTCTGGTGTCGCGGCCTATGACGACGCGGCGGTTGCGCGAAACCGCTTTCAGAACATTACCGGCGCAGAACGAGAGTTTTTCAACGAGAGAGGCGCCGCCTAAAAAAAAATCCTTGCCGTATTCCCCCCTGATTCCGTCGGTGCCGAAAAGTTTCATGAAATGGGATTTCAATTCGTCCTGATGTAAAACCAGATGAGCAGGGCGAAGACCAGCGCGATTATTTTGAGTTCGATATTCTCTTTAAGTTTCTCTATTATCTTTTTGTTCATTTGGGATTTTTTTGTTCATCCGGATTTTTTATGCTCGGTAAACATAGTCATCAATTTTTTTTCCACATCGTCGGCGTTTATGTCGTATCTTAACTGTCCGGCCTCGGCCAGCGCCACCTGCCCCGTCTCCTCGGAGACGACCACGACGACGGAGTCCGTTATCTCGCTTAAACCCAGAGCCGCGCGATGGCGCGTGGCGCCGTGCGGTATGTCTTTTTCAAAAGAGAGCGGCAGCACGCAGCCGGCGGCCAAAAGTTTGGTGTTGCTTATTATCACTGCGCCGTCGTGCAGCGGAGTTTTGGGAGTGAATATCGTCAACAATAAATCTTTTTTGACGTTGGCGTTGAGTATCGCGCCGGATTCGACATAGTTCATCAGTCCGGTCTTGCGCTCGAATACTATTATCCCGCCGGTTTTGTGGGCGGCAAGCTCCCTGACGGCCGACATCGCCTCTCTGATAAACTCGACGTTGTCCGTCACAAAAAACTTTTTAAGAGGACGCGCTCCGATAAAAGCCAGAACGGAGCGTATCTCTTGCTGGAATATTATGGCAAGGATTACGATGCCGGCCAGCCAAAATTGGTTGAGTATCCAATGGAATGAACTCAACCCCAGCAGTTTTGAGACTATTGTGATGAAAAAGAGAAGAACGACGCCCAGAAAAATCTGTATCGTGCGCGTGCCGCGGAAAAGTAAAAGCAGACGGTAAATCAGGTAGCCGACGATGGTTACGTCGAGAACTTGGATAATGATATTTTTCCAGATGCTCGCAATGATATTCATAATTCTTATTTATTTTTTTAGGGCTTCAAGAGCGCGGAAAAACTGCGCGTGCGCAAGAACATCGTGGACCCTGATTATTGAAGCTCCGTTCATTACTGCCGCCATATGCGCCGCGAGCGTGCCGTAGAGTCTTTCGTCGGGCGATTCGAGTCCGAGCAACGATACTATGAAAGATTTTCTGGATGCTCCGACGAGCGCCGGCCTGCCCAGTGCCGAAAACTCTCTGAGACGGCGTATGAGCTCGACGTTGTGCTCGAGAGTCTTGCCGAAGCCTATCCCGGGGTCAACGGCTATATTCTCATGCGACACACCGCGGGACACGGCGAAAGCCACCCGTGACGAGAGATATTCTTTTATTTCGGCGACGACATCGCCGTATCGGGGCGGCAAGCGCTGCATGGTGCGCGGTTCGCCTTTCATATGCATCAGGATAAGTCCGGCGCCGGAAGCGGCCGCTATCTCGGCGATGCGGCCGTCATCGCGGCCGAGAGCCGTAACGTCGTTTATTATCGAGGCGCCCGCGGCAACGGCGGCGGAAGCGACATCGGCTTTGGAAGTATCCACGGAAACAACGGCGCCTAAAATCGAAACTATTTTTTGCACCGCCGGAACGACTCTTTTAAGTTCTTCGTCGAACGAAACACTTTCGGCGCCGGGGCGGGTGGACTCGCCGCCGATGTCTATTATGTCGGCGCCCTCTTTCATCATCTCTTCGGCGCGCGAGGTCGCGGCGTCAAGCGTAGAGTATCTGCCGCCGTCGTAAAAGGAGTCCGGCGTAACGTTCAGCACGCCCATTATTATCGGGCGGCCGGGCGTTATCTCGAAAATCTTGTCTTTGACGGCGAACTTCATTTTCAGGGCCGGCCGGTTATCAAAGCCATCGCCTCGGCGCGGGTGCGCGGGTCGGATGCGAACACGCCCTTCACCGCCGATGTCACAACCTTGGCGCCGGGCTTCTTTATACCGCGCATCGTCATACAGAAATGCTCGGCCTCTATAACGACCATCGCCCCGTAAGGTCTTGCGACTTCCATTATGTCGGAAGCGATTTGCTGGGTTATTCTTTCCTGAAGCTGCAAGCGCCGTGAATACGCCTCGGCAAGACGGGCGAGTTTGGATATGCCAAGAAGCCTGTCTTTTTTGGGAATGTAGGCGATATGCGCCCGTCCGAAAAATGGCAGCAGGTGATGCTCGCACAAAGAATATATCGGGATATCTTTGACGAGGACTATCTCTTCGTGATTTTCGTCCTCGTAATAAAGTTTGAGAATTTTGCGGGGGTCCACCGACGAGCCGGCGAGCGCCTCTTTATAAAAATCAGCCACCCGGCGCGGAGTCTCGCGGAGACCCTCCCTGGTCGGGTCTTCGCCCAGAGCATAGAGAAGCTGCCTGATTGTACTTTTGATTTTTTCAGGTTGCGGGCGATGGAGCCGGCGCGACGCCGGCGCCGGCGGAGTAAGTATCCGAAGGCGGTAATTGCTGTTCGTTCGTTTTGCCATTTTTGCGGAGTTCTCTTCCATTTATTATGTCGTCCACGTCTTCGGAGTCCAAAATCTCTCTTTCGACGAGAGCCTTGGCCAGACGCTCAAGCGAAGATTTATTTTCACTAAGCACTTTCGTGACCCTAAACTTGGCGTCCTCGACTAACTTTTTTATTTCCTCGTCTATTATCTGAAGGGTCTTTTCGGAAAGATGTACCGGCCGCGCGA
>JASEHK010000088.1 GCA_030018875.1 Endomicrobiia bacterium
GAAACCGCATGTTGAAGAGCGGGTATTGAAAGAGTTGGCGGAGGTTTTGTGAATAAAGAAGATAGAGTGAAGGATTATTTAAACGACATAGTCGAATGCTGTGAGAAAATAGAGAAATATACAAGTGGCATTTCCTTCGATGAGTACCGCAACGACTCCAAAACTATAGACGGTGTGGAAAGAAATATCATAAAAATCGGTGATGCCGTTGAAAGAATCCCGAAAGAATTCCAAGAGAAAACCGGAAAGATCCCATGGAAGGATATGAGAGATATAAGAATCAAACTGACTCACCACTACCCTGACATCAAGGATGAGATTGTTTGGGAAACAGCGAAGAAAGATATCCCTGACCTTAAGTGTAGAATTAAAGAATTTGTCAGCGAGGTCGCAAGGGAGCAAGAACAAGAAAAATCCCCCAAAAAGACCCGCGGCGGTGGATTTACCCTTTGAATATTTTCTCAAACAAAAAGGTGTGAAGATTTAGAACTGTTCTGGGGTGAAAGAAAGAATGAAAATAATCCCGCAAGACAAACTCATTAAGTACCGCTGGTATGTCGGAAGAGGCAGAAATAACAATGTCGCTTTCTGGGACGGGGATCGTTTTCTGACAATCGGAAACAATGGCGAATGGATAGTGAAATACGAGCAGTATTACATGAGCAAAGATGGATGTTTCCAGCCGTTCTTAATGATAGATGAGGGTTTAATTATTCCACATGGAAACACCGGCTGGGCTTCCCACTATGGTAAAGGGTTGATATTCAATAAAGATACTCGCAAGAAAAGAGTATCATCAGAACAATTCCGACGGAAACATCAGTTGGACTTAGAAGAACTTGTCAAATGTAAAAGCAAGGCAACAAAATGAAAGAACCCACAACCCTTAAAAACGTAGCCGAAGAAATAAGGCGTGCTCTTAATTCTCCCGAAGCGAACACCCCTCGCACAGACGGCGATCCGTGGATACCTGTGCGAAACTTCCTCGATGATTTTTATTCTAACCCGAATAATCGACAAGAAATGATTGACGCCGAACCTGAACCGACGGGTGACAAAAGATTCGATGTTTATCTTGCGGCCCTTGCCGAACACCTCGCCTATCATTACGATATGTCTACGCCTCATTGGGCAACCGGCAAAAAAAGATTCCTTGCCACATGGTGGTTTCCAACCGAGTTTAAGTCGCTGCGTGCGATGGCGCTTGTCGAATCGCCGGCGTCGTTCAGGCGCCGCGGGATATTTGTCGACCATACGGAGTTTCAAAGAATATGAACCGCGAAGAAATACTCGCTTCTCTGAAGGAACTTTCTAAAAACCTCGAGGCAAGGGGCATAAAAGGGGATATCTACCTTGTTGGCGGCGCGGCGCTTGTCGTAGCATATGACGCAAAGCGCCAGACCAAAGACATCGCCGCGGTGTTCGCCCCAAAAACGGAAGTCCGGAAGGCGGCTGAGGAAGTCGCAAAACTTCGAGGATTAAAAGACGACTGGATGAATGACGCCGTGAAGAACTATGTTCCCGGCAAAAAAGATGTTAATGCGTCAATCATTTTGGATGAGCCGGGGTTGAGAGTTATGGCCGCTGCGGCCGAGCTGTTGCTGGCTATGAAACTTCTTGCCGCCAGGCGTGAAGACGAAGCGGACATTAGATTCCTTTGTGACCATCTGAAAATCGAATCAGCGGATAATGCTCTTGCCGTGCTGACAAAATACTATCCGGATAAAGTAATTCTCCCGAGGTCGAAGTTTATGACCGAAGAAATGTTTGAAACTCGTGAAAAAGAAAAAAGTGTGAAAAAGTCCCGCGGGGGCGGACTGACGCTTTGAATATTTTCTTAAACAAAAAGGCGTAAATATATGACCGGCAAAGAGTTTTTTGAAAAAACTACGCACACAAAGAGCGGTTTCATTGACGACTTCTTTTCTCTTCTCAAAGAGAAACAAGTCGAACATTGTGTAATAGGCGGTCTTGCCGTCAACGCTTATACTGAGCCGGTTGTAACTCTTGATTTGGATATTGTGATTGCCGCGCGCAAAGCCAAAGAATTGGCGGAAGAATTAAAGAAGCGCTATACAGTCAAAGAGTTCCCGCACAGTATCAATGTATATTCTGAAAAGTCCGATTTGAGGATACAAATACAAACCGCCCCTGAGTTGCAGAAGTGTTTGGATAACGCCGCGGAAAAAGAAGTGCTCGGGTATAAACTTCCCGTGGCCTCAATCGAGGATGTCTTTGAAAGTAAAATCATAGCGGCTACAGAACCCGAAAGGCGAGAAAGTAAGCGTATGAAAGACCACTCGGATATTTTAAGATTGATTGAGGTTAAACCGGAACTGAAAAAATTATTGCCGGATGATCTGCGGGACATTTTATTTGAAAAATCCCCCAAGAAGAATCGCGGCGGCGGACTTACTTTGTAAGCCATCAACGCGCGGCGTGAAATTAAGGAAATATGAAAATAAAAGAGTTGGTGCAATGCTTACACCAGTTCGATGAGGGCATGGAAGTTTTGGTAGAGGGGTATGAGCAAGGTGTCGAACCATTGGATAAAGAGAGAATCAAGAAAATTAAATACACTGAGAATGTCCATAAACAATGGTATTATGGCCGTCATGAAAAAGATAAAAACGGTAAGCATGAAGGAATTTTGTTAAGACGCAAAACGGAATCGGAACAAGAAACTTGAAAAGTAACGTAACTATCTCTTATGGGAACCTGCGGGGTGGGTGAAAACAAGGCAAAGCAACTGCGGAGCCGCATCGAAAAAAGCATAAAATAGCGCGGGTCGTAGGCGAAATAAAGCGCTATAAATTAAAGCATTGCTTTATATTTGAAAATAGGTCGGGTGGGTATATATTTCGCGCGGATATCGCGGGTTCCGAGGTTATCTTGCGGTGCCAGTCAAGATAATGGAGTTTTTCCTGTGTTGGGCACATTTTCATACTCCAAACATATTAGGCGGGCCTGAAAATGAAGTATATGGGCTTCCACAATGCATATGATCGCAAGTAGTTGGCCGCAGGAGTTGCCTCTCGCGATACGATGATAATAAAGTGTTTTGACCGGGTCGAATAATCGGGTCTTCGGGGTGGTTTTATCGTCAGAACTTCAGACGAAGGCGGGTTTCTATGATTTTCTCGCCGTAAGAGGTTGTTGTGCCTGCTGCGGCGGTTTGTTCGTATTCGTTCGAGTTGTAGGCCAGTGAGAGTGTCTTATCGTCGGAGCCGGCCAGTTTGAATAGCGTCTCCGCGCCGAGATTTCGTCTGCCGAGTTTTGTGTTGGAACTGCGCCGGTCGGTCTTTGTGTCGGTAAAAAATCCGGCGATTTCAACGTGTTTGGGGCCTCTCGCAATAGTTCGCAAAGTAAGCGTGTTGCCTGTGTCTTCATTAGGGTTCGCATCGTATTTATCGGTAGTGGCGCGCCAGCCGAGCGTCGGATGTATTTTCCATGCCGCCGGCGCATCGAGCGATGCCCGCAGGGATAAATCGGCATAAGTATTGACGAAATTGTTGATGGGCGCCGCGCGATCTTGCGTCTTGTTGGTTTCAAAATTCGCCGCGGGTTTCCACTGCCCGAAGATGAAGTTCGCGCCCGCTCCTGTCGTCGTAACATCTCTATTGACGGTTTTTGCGGCATCGTCGGATGCGCTGGTTCTGACGGAGTGCGAGACGGAAAAGTTGGCCGCGCGCGACGGCGCTATCGTAAAGGCGACCTTCGGTATGGCGGCGGTTTCGGTATAGGCGAGCGCGCCATTTAGATTGTTGCGGCGTGTTTCATAGGACAAATCCGTATCTAACCACCCGGCGGTGTTCCACAGCAGGCGGGCGTTGGTTATGGCGCGATCCTTGGCCGCCCAGCCGGCAAGGGTATTGAACGACGATCCCACGACTTCGTATTCCCCTTCGACCCTTACGGATGGTTTTCTGTAAATGGTTTTTACGTGCCACGCGGAGTCGTTTTCCCGACGGGCGGACTTTTGTTCTTTATAATCGGACGAGGCAAACTCTCCCTCGAAGGAAAACCTGCCGGCGGCGAATGTTCCGTCGAAGCCCGTAACGGCATTTTCCTCTCGGGCGAATATCGCCGTGTCGTCGGCCACGCTTGATTTGTCGTCGGAGGATGAGACGTAACTCGCGCCTATTTTAGCGCGTTCGGAAAACGAGCGCTCTATCCTTGCGCCTTGCGCCATCCTCGCGTATGAGACATTGTTTTCCCCCTTGGCAGTGCGGCCGTAGACGGGGGTTAGGGATGTGCGTCCGAACTTCAAGGCGCCTGATATTCCCTCGATGTTTCTTGAAAAAGTGTATTTTGAAAATCCGACGTAGGAGTCGCCGAGCGTTACGGAGTTTTTGTCGTTGCGGTCATAGATCGAAAAGAAATAATTTCTCAAGTCGAAATCTTTTTTAGATACTGCCCGGTCGGATGTAATGCGCGCCGCGGCTCCTGCTTTTATCGTTATTCCCCCCTGATTTTTTCTGAAATAACCCAGATTCAGATTTTCCTCGTGAAAAGTTCCTTCCTTCAAGACGACCTGCTCCGTGGAGCCGGAGAGCATATTGGAATATATGCGGCTCTCTATGTTGAACTTAAAATCCGACGCGACAGCCGACGACGGAAGAGCCGCCATCATAGTCGCGGCTATGAGCGATGAGACGACAATAGGCGCGACGGCATTATTTGACAGTGTCGCGCGTCGGCGTTTTCGGTTGAGTTCAGGTTTTTCGTTCATCTGATATTCCTCGAGCCGTCGGGCTGGTATGCCCAGTCGAAAGTCATTGATGTTGCGTTGCCGTAACCATCAAGGGTGTTGTCCATATAAGTGATTCTAAGTTTTACATAATTTCCATTTTGACATTTTACTACATAAGTGCGGTTGACTATAGCATCAACTCCTGACGCGTATCCTAATGTCGGCGCTTCGGTAACTGAATCTAAAGAAACAGCGCCATAATCATAGACAGCACCTCTGAGTTGAGTAAAGTTTGGAATGCCGACAAAATCTAAATCATATTCGCCACTGACACTTTCCCTGCCGGAATGAAATGAAAAAAATGCACCGGTCGTCCAGTGGTTGGTTAAAACCTGCCCCGTGCGCACGGGGAGCGCCGCGGGGGTGATCTCGCCGCCGTCATCCGCGACTACGCCGCCGCCTCCACCCGATGTCACAACAATACCCGTCGGACTGTCTATCCCCGAAGTCGCCGCCATTCCGAAGACGGGCGTGCCGGAGTAAGAAAGAAGTTTCCATCGTCCGCCGGTCTTTTCCATTCTGAAAGTATTTGCGCCGCCCTGTGCGCCGACGATTTTGTTCGCGCTTGTGTCGAACCACGAACGCTCCCACCTCACGTCCGCGACGGCTTGTTCTCTCGACGGCGCGAGCGTGATTTTGTCCGTGTATATCTTCATTCTTATTGCGTCGAATTTGGCGAAGTCGGCGCGGACGGCTCTTTCCATCGTCGCATATCCGCCCAGAAAATTTTCCGAGACGCCGCGCATAAAGGCGAACGGGGACTCGGATTCGTAGGAAGCGATGAGTTCGTCAATGGCTTCTTTAACGTCGCGCGACGGGTCTTCCGTCGAGTAAAAAATTTCCACGCCCTGCCCAAAACGAGGGTATACGGCGAAGTCGTCGCCTCGCGCCGAATTGATTTTTAATTTGATTTCCACGGTTCTTGCCGGGACGAGGTCTATTTTTCCCTGGAAGTTTTTTCCGCTTAATGTCAGCACACCCTTTTTGTAAATCGCGCCGCCGTCGAGGGAGATTTCGATGTCGCGGGCGTTCTGGGGCTTGTCCACGGTTCCTCTTATCTCGATCGAGTCGGATTGTCTTTCGGCTCTGTAAATGGTAGTCGCGTCATAACGGATATTTTCGGCGATCTGGCGGTTATCTATGTAGAGAGTTTCTACGGACGCCGGCTCGAAGGCCGCGCCAGAGTCCCATGAGATTTTGTATATCTCTCCCTTGGCCGCGGCTATTTTTTGGCGGAGGTTTTCTGTTTCGCTGTCGCAATAAAAGTCGCGGTTTCCGTCGGAGAAATAATCGAAATTTCCTTTCTTTGTAAGCGTCTGATTAAGTTCGCGCTCGAGTTTTTCGTAGTCGAGCCGCGGCTTTTTCCCCTTGATAAAATAGGCCGCGGTGGCGGGGTCTGTGGGCAGTTCTTCCGGTTTTCTGGAATAGACCGCCTGCATTTCCGACTTTATCGCTTCGACCTGGGCGAGATAACTTTTGAGGCCGGTCTTGACGATGTTTTCTTCGTCTTTGAATTTTTCGA
>JASEHK010000089.1 GCA_030018875.1 Endomicrobiia bacterium
ACCATATTAGGCGCGTCTTTTTCTTTTATGGCCATCTCCAAAAGCGAAAGCATCTCATCGTTTTTCAAATCCTGTTTATAAAGAATCGCCGAAATATAAAGATGAAACTGCCAGTAATCCGGATTATTTTGAATACCCTCTCGCAAAATCGCAAGCGCCTCGTCGGTGCGGCCATAATTCCACGCCAAAGCGCCGCCTGAGAAAAGATAGGCGTACTTAAAATGCGGATCGAGCCTAACGACGCGAAGCGTCATATCGTAAATATCTTTGTGACGCCTGCTTTTATCCGACCATGAGACGGCAATGGACGTTGCGGGGGCGAGACGGCGCAAGCGCAATGATTCTTTCAATTCGGCGGCTTTTTTCGCGTCAAGAAAATCAAGCCCGAACAAGACCTTGGAAGACGCATACTCAAGCAAAAATCTCTCCTGCGGGCTCAAACTCTCGTATTCCTCGTCGGTGCCGACATACTCTAATAACCGGATCCACGCGATATCGGAAGCGAACTTCCTGGCGCCCATCATCAGACCGGCCGCATCAAAAGATGAAAAGCGCGAAAGCGGGGCGGGATTTGAAAGATATGACGCGACGGGCATAAGCCGCATGGAAAAAACCGACGCGGCCGCAAGGCAAACGAACGGCGATAGATATGCTGCGACTTTCAAGCGTTTCAAAACTCTTTTCTTCTGAATATCAGCCAGGCGGCAGAGAGAGCGGCGGCGCAATAGCACAGCGTATAAACGAATACGCCAGCAAAATACCTTGCCGGCAGGGTGTTGACGTCGAGAGGCGAAAATTTGTCGAGAGTGGGGACGACGAATCGCGTTACCCGGGAAAGTATTTTTACAAGCGGCGAGGCCGCCAGACGACTCAAGAAATCCATCTCCGCCGTGAAATGGCCCAAACCCCAGAGCAAAAGTGTAAAGCCCATGGACGCGGCCTTGGAAGTTGTAAGCATTGCAAGAAACATGGCAAGCGCCAGAACGACAGCCATCTTCATAATGCTTAAAATCGGCATAAGCGCGTCGCCGCGCTGGGCTCCTCCGCCGGACAGCCGAATCACTGCGACGTTGAGAGCCGCCATAAAAATAAGGAGCGCCGCCACCGACAAAAGAAAACCGAAGTATCTTCCGGCAAGATAAACCCATCTGGAAACCGGACGGGCCGCTATCATATAAATGGATTTATTCTCTATCTCGTCGTAAATGAAGGTCGCGCCAACCAATACCGCCGAGAAAAGCGCCACGTATTCGGCGGCAAAATATCCGAGGTCTCTTAATACCCTGATTTTCTGTTCGCCTCCTATCGCCGACAAAATACCGGAGCCGGCCAGAACGACAACGCCGAAAAGCCCCAGCACGTAAAATAGTTTCTGCCTGACGTTTTCGACGACGGTGTATTTGACGAGCGCGGCGAACTTTCTCATGACACCGCCTCCACGAATATATTTTCAAGCTCGCCGGCGCGCGAAAACTCGACGGCCCGCGCGATTTTTATAAGCCTGCCCGCTTTAATTATGCCGACCCTATCGCAAAGTTTTTCCACTTCCGAAATTATATGCGACGAGAGAATGATCGTCTTGCCGGATTTCTTCAAGGACTCAAGAAGCCCGCGCATCTCCTTGATGCCAAGCGGGTCAAGCCCCGAAGTTGGCTCATCGTAAATGAGTATTTCCGGGTCGTGAATCAAGGACTGCGCCAGGGCGAGCCGCTGTTGCATGCCTTTGGAAAGATTGCCCACTTTCCGACTCAAAAAAGCGCCGAGGCCGACCATCGAGAGGGTCTCTCTGATTCTTTCTTCGCCGACGCGCGCGCCGGAAAGCGCCGAAAGAAAATCCAGCGTCTCGAACACGGTGAGATTTTTGTGGAAATATGAAACTTCGGGGAGGTAACCTATATTGCGAAGGACGGAAGGATTCGACGACGGAACGCCCGCCACCGACACGCGGCCGCTGTCGGGCAGAAGAATGCCGAGTATCAACTTTAAGGCGGTGGTCTTGCCCGCGCCGTTTAAGCCAAGCAGGCCGAGTGTCTCGCCTTTGGCCACGCTAAAACTCAAACCCTCCACGCCCTGGGATATTCTGGGTTTGAAGAGATACTTGACGGACGGATCGCGATAATTCTTGTAAACGGAATCGAATACTACCGCGTCCATTTTAAATTCCCACGTAACGGACTTTCTTTACGCCGTCTATCGCGCGGACAGCGTCGAGAATCGCGCGGTCGGGACAGACGTCTATGTTGACGAAAGTAAGCGCTTCGCCGCCCGCCTCCCGACGGGCAACGTCCATTCCGGCTATGTTGATGTTGTGATCGCCCAGCAAATTCCCTATCTTGCCTATGATGCCGGGACGGTCAATATTGGTCAGGAAAAGCATACAGCCCGACGGAGCCACGTCCACGGCCAGGCCGTTTACGCCGACGATCTTCGCTATATGTCCGGCAAAGACCGTTCCGGCGACGAGCGTCTCTTCGCCCGAAGGATACTGCGCGCGGAAAGTTATCAGCGCGCGATAACCGCCGGCGGACGACGTCGCGGTCTCCAAGACCTCTATGCCGCGCGAGCGGGCCGCCATAACCGCGTTGACGTAACTGACGGGCTCATCCATCGCCGACGACAAAAAACCTTTAAGGTACGCGAGAGTTATGAAGTATTGCGAACGTTCCGGCAAAGAGCCCGCGCATTCCACGAAAATTTTCCCGGCCGCGCCGCCATCGGAAATCTGCGACTGAAAGCGCCCCGCTTTCTCGGCCAAATCAAGATACGGTTTCATGGCCTTGAAGGATTCGGCGTCGAGCGACGGCATATTCACGGCGTTTCTGATGGCGCCCTTCTCGAAAAAGTCAACTACGCATTCGGCGATCTCGCGGGCTATCTTGACTTGCGCCTCCTGGGTCGAGGCGCCCAGATGGGGCGTTACCACGTCGGCGGCGTCTATAAGAGTAAAATCTTCCGGCGGCTCCTTGACGAAAACATCTACTGCGGCGCGCACACGCCCGCCGCCGACGGCCTCGGCGAGGTCGCGTTCATTCACGATTGGCCCTCGCGCCGCGTTTATGAGACACGCGCCCTTTTTCATTTTTGCCAGAGCGTCTTTGTTTATGAGATTTTTCGTCGAATCATTCAGCGGAAGATGCAGAGAAACGATGTCGGAAGAGCTTAAAACTTCGTCGAGAGTGGCGACGGTTTCGACTTCGAGGGACTTGGCGAAATCGCCCGTCACGAATGGATCGTAAACTTTTATGCGCATTCCAAAGCTTTTGGCGCGGACGGCGACTTCGCGGGCTATCCGCCCAAAGCCGACGAGTCCCAGTATCTTGCCCGGCAGTTCCGCCCCGACGAATTTTTCGCGCTCCCACTTATGCGATTTAAGAGACGCGTGCGACGCCGGAATATTTCGGACGAGCGCAAGCAAAAGGGCCATCGTGTGTTCGGCGGCGGCTACGGTGTTTCCGCCCGGAACGTTCATCACGGCAACCCCTTTTTCCGTCGCGGCGGAGATGTCCACATTGTCAACGCCTGTGCCGGCGCGCGCCACGAGTTTTAATTTTTGGGCGGCGGCCAGAACGTCGCGCGTGACCTTGACTTCGGAGCGAATTAGAAGTCCGTCCGCATCCGAGATGAGTTTAGTGAAAGTCGCGGCGTCCGGTTTGGGATGGACCGCGACCTCGAAGTTCTTATTTGAAAGCAACGCATCAAGCCCCTCGCTGCTCTTATAAGTCATCAATATCTTGAACATATTATATACTCCCCGACGGACATCATTTCAGTTTTTCTTCGACGGCGGCGACTCCGGCGCCGGCGGCGAACTTATATCCCAGCCTTTTAAGCGTCATCTCAAGCGCAGCGAACCCCACGAGGATATCCGGGCGGGTTATGTATCCCATATGAGCCAATCTGATTATTTTTCCTTTGAGCCGCTCCTGACCGCCGGCGATAGAAACTCCGTAATCCAGCCTCATCATCTTGACTATCTTGCCGCCCTCGATTCCATCCGGAACTTTGGCGCTCGTAACAACTCGGCAGGGACTTTTTGCAAAAGGCTCAATGCCCAACGCCCTGATTCCGTCGCGGGCGGCTTCGGCCATCAAGAGATATTCCGCCCACATTTTCTCAAGCGTAACGGACTTCATCATATCGAGCGCCTTGGCCAGCGCCACGAAAAGCCCGACGGCGGGGGTGAATGGAGTTTCCTTGTCCAAAGCTGATTTTTTCATTCTTTTGACGTCCCAGTAAAACTTCGGAAGCCTCGATTTCTCGGCGGCAAGCCACGCTTTTTCCGACAGTGAAATGAACGAGAGCCCGGGCGGCAGCATAAGTCCTTTTTGAGACGATGAAACCACCACGTCGAGTTTCCAGTCGTCTTTCAAAAGCGGCTCGCCGCCCAAACCCGATATGGCGTCCACTATCAGCACTGCATCCGTCGCGGCGACGATGCGTCCGATTTTTTCGAGGTCGTTGACGACGCCCGTCGAGGTCTCGGTGTGTGTTACGAAGACGGCCGCCGTGGACGGATTTTTTTTGAGGTAATCTTCTATCGCCGCGGGGTCGGCGGCCTCGCCCCACTCGACGGAAATCACATCGGGAGTAAGCCCGAAAGCCCGGATTATCTTGGCCCATCTGTCGCCGAACGCGCCGGTTGACACGACCAGCGCCTTATCGTCGGGGGAAAGAATATTGACTACGGCCGCCTCCATCGCGCCGGTTCCCGACGAAGCGTAAACGTAAACATCTCCCTCGGTCTTGAAAACGTATTTGAGACCTTCGGAGACTCTCGTAAAAATCTCGCCGAACTCGGATGTCCTGTGATGAAGAACCGGAAGCGAAAGCTCGGCCAAAACTTCCGGCGGAACGGGCGTAGGACCGGGTGTCAGAAGATAATGTTTTTTCATCGTTATAGTCCTTTCGAGTCGAATTATGCGGGAATTTTTGAAATCTCCGACGGGGTTACATTATCCACCATTTTTGAGTTTGTAATTCAAGCAGTATTTTAGGTTCGACTTTTAATTTGGTCTCGTCCGCGGCCTCCCTTATCGAAACTATGCTCACTTCTTCAAGATCAATCACGCGCTCGTCGGCGGACCTCTTGCCTGTCTGGTCTATCGCGATCTTTACCTTCGGGCGCGTGGGCATATTTTCGTTGGTCGAGACAACCTTTGCGACTTCGCCGTTGGAAAGCCGCACGTAACTTCCGACGGGATAAAGCGACATCGCCGTGATGAAGGACTTCATAATTTCATTGTCGAAATTATTTTCGGACTCGTTGATAAGCGTCTTGATGGCCTCGTGCGGTATCATGTGGTTTTTATAACAGCGCGGGTGGGTCATTGCCTCGTAAGCGTCCGCGACCGCGATTATGCGCGCGAACTCCGATATCTTGGAGTTTTTAAGACCCTTGGGGTATCCGCTGCCGTCGGAGCGCTCATGAATTTGAAGTATCGCCGCGCCTGCGCGCTCTTTGACGGCGGCGGCGACATCGCTGAGAGTGTCTACGAAATTTTGGCCGCGAGCGGGATGTTCCTTCATCTTTTGCATCTCGGACGTTGAAAGCTTGGGCTTGAGCGCGACAATCTCCTGAACCTGCGCCATTCCGATGTCGTGCAGGAACGCCGCGAGCGCCAAGTCGCTCATTTCATCTTCCGGAAAACCCATGCGGTCCGCGATAATGGAAGAGATGACGCAAACGTTGACGCTGTGGGAGTAAATGTAATGGTCGGCCGTCGTGCGCGGAACGCACAAAAGCATTCCCGACGGCTCCTCGCGGACGGACCCGACTATTTCGCCGACGACGGCGGGGGCGGTTGTTCGCTTTGAAGCCAGCGCCGCGGCGAATACGTCGCGGGATGACGATATCGCCCGCGCGAAAATATCCGAAGCCTCAACATTCGAGCGACAGGAAACAACGGGCGCATCTTCTTGCCGAGCCGTCGGCCTGAAGACCGGCGCTCGAGGCGCGGGAGCCGGTCTGTCGGGCTGAGGGCGCGGCCTGACGGAAACGACCGGCGAGTCAACATCCGACGCGACGGCGGCGGCCGCGGACGGAGCCGAAACGTCCGACGACGGAGAAGGCGAAGGTTTTTTCTTCTTAAGAATATCCGTAAGTCTCATTTTTTTCAAAACAGCGGGCGACCGGACAATTAATATCTTGCGGTATTCGGTGTGTAAACTTTTATACGCCGTCGTTGCCTTTCGCCCGCTTTTTTCAAAACAGCGGGCGACCGGACTCGAACC
>JASEHK010000008.1 GCA_030018875.1 Endomicrobiia bacterium
TATTTCCCCCGTCGCGGTTATCGTCCCCACCGATATGGCCGGTGCGGTAACCGACGATTGTGTGATAACATTCTGACCCACCGCCACCGCCTGATTGAAAACCGCCGTGCTCGTAAACGTCTTCACCCCTCCCACCGTCTGATTTTCCGCTCTGGTGGAGACGAAGGCGTCGAAGGGACGCGCAGAAAGCGCGGCGGAGTTCTGCGCGTAGGCGGCGGTGTCGCTCGCCAAAGAATAAGTTGCCGAAGCCGCATAAATTGCGTAAGGCGATGACAGTAGCCGCTCTCTGGGCAGAAGCAGATTGTCCGGCGAAGATTCTCCGACCTTTACCTCTATATATGGCTCGACGGCCATAGAGCCCCAGTCCAAACTTTCTATCGGTCCGATAGTGTAACGGAACAATCCGTTTGTCACGTAAATCCTCGTCGAGCCCGAAGTCCAGTATGCTTGAGACCCGTCGGCATTTGTAAGTCGGAACTCAAACCACCTGAAATCGCTGGCAGGCTTGCCGTCTTTTTTCAATCTTCCCTGATAGTTAAAACTTTGCGGCGTCGCGGCCTGCGCGTTCGCAGTAAAAAGCGTCTCCGCCGCCGCCAACGACAACATCGCCGCCAAAGCGGTCCGTATAAAAGTCCTCGACATCGCGCCCCCCCATTCCTTATAAATATGTCCGCCCGTTTGAGGCGGCCATTAGGGGGAGAGACGCGAGTCCGCCTCATCCTACGCGCATGCAAAAGGCCATTGAGCCGGCCGCGCCTCCCCCCACGCTTTGACTGCTTTTGTCCGGACGGGGCGTCGCCCCCGAAACCCCGCCCGGTTTTGGAAAATCCCGACGTTCTCGGTAACCTTCTTTATTCGGGAGTTGCCCCCCGTGTGTTTCTTTCAAGCGATAAAATACGCCCACCCGCTCAAAAACTTAATAAAATTATACACGTGAATTGTAACGACATTGTAACAACGGAGAAAATATTTTTTGGGTTGGTTTCTTGCCATCTTGCGGCCTTTCTTTTCGACGGGCTCTTGAGCCGTTTTAGTATTCGTCAGTCGCCCGACGGGTTTTAGCCGCAGCGACGCTTTTCCAAACCCCCGTCTGTTTCCCGCAAACCCATCTGCCTGTTTATGAGCGATGAGTTTTTCGGGATATATCGGGTTCATATGTCCGACGACGCGCCTTCCTTTCGCGGCCGCTTCAGCGGCTGCGTGGCGCGGCGGAGTTTATGAACCCGCCGAAAAACACGACCGATTGGCGCACGGGTTTTCGGGAAATAGACAAAAAAAGAATTCCGAGAAAAAAGACAGCGGGGTTTTTCCAGCCAAATTGCGGCGGGGCTGGCAGGAAACAGACAAAAAAAAGAAAGACGAAACCTTTTGCGGAGTTTACCCCGCCGTTGGCGGGACTCATGGTGACAACGGGCGCAGGCATCAAAATGACGAGAAGCGAATGGCGAGCGAGCCTGCGGGTGGTATGCTTAAGAGAAATACGACAAAAGAAAGAATTTAAGAAAAGACAATCTGCGGGTGGTCGGAAAACGAACAAAAAAAGGGAAAGAACGATTACGACATATCAATTAAAAAAATCACCAAAGACCATACCTTCTCCAACGGATCAAGAGTTCACATAATATAAGGAATGTCAGCGACACGAACATTGCCGCGCTTGAAAACGGCCTTATTTCTCTGTCTCGGGACATTCGTGGGCTTGCTTTCAGACGTTTGGCTATCTCCTGCGCCGGAAATCCTACCTCGCGGCCTTCGACCGGAGTAAAATATATACCCCCGCTTTTTTCGGCCAAGTTTCTTAAGAAGTCCCCGTCAATTTCCAATCTTGCCGCCTCATCGCTCAGCAACGAGCGGACTTGAACGTATTTAATCAGTTTATAGAGGGGGTTTTTGCCGGCAGTTTCAGTTATTTCCACACTGTAGCGGCCTCTGGCCTCCGCTGCGAAAGAAAATATGACGTAGTCGCCCCTTTCGCCGACGGTAAGAGGTTTGTGTTTACCGTCCGGCCCCGTCACCGACACCCCCAGACGTCCCGTCGGCGACCGCTTTTTGACAAGAAACGAGACGGTGTCTCCGACGGAGGCGTTTTCAAGGGGTACTATGACGTTATCGCCGGATTCTTCGCGCGCGGAGGCAAGCCACGAAATAAGATTTCTCCAAAAGGTTTCATAAATCCGTCCGGAGGAACCCATCTTCCAGCGCCATGTGGAGTTGGTGGCGAGTGCGGCAGTTCGCCCTTCACTAAAACCCCGAAGGGCCAGAACCGGCGCCGCCGCTCCGGATGGGCTGCGCGCCCATGGGTGCTTCATAGGAACAGACGCATCCGGATGAGGGTTCATCACTTGAATCCAGTCGAGTTTCGGGGAGTTTCTCCAGAATGAGGCCGGCTCGGACTCGGTATAGAATACAGGAGACGCGGCATCGGCTATGACCGGCGAGAATAGCCCAGTTTCCTCGGTTTCGCTTTCAGGGGAAAGTATTACCGGCATTATCTCGTTTAAGGGCGTGCGGGAGTAGCCGCCTTTGGCGAATGAGTTTTCGCCGCCCATCATAAGAAAGCCCCCGCCCGCGCCGACCCATTTTTTGAGGGCATCGAAATGAGGGGAATAAATCCCGAACCTCTCGAAAGTGAAATTTTCAAAAATTACGACGTCGAAGTCCAGCAGACGGTTCATAAGAACATCGGCCCCGGGAAAGGGTATCAGCGAGAGTTCTTCGTCGGGAACCAGCGCCACGTTTTCGGGGTTCCTTAATATGACGAAAGTCACAATATCTATGCCGAAATCGTTTTTAATAAAATCCCTGAGATATGCGTATTCATACGACGGCCTCCCGCACAGATACAGGATTCTGAGCTTGTCTCTTAATACATCCACGGTAAATGTCCGCGCGTTGTTGGCGACGGTCATTTCTTGAGAGAAAGTGCTCGCCGAAACTTTGTATTCGCGCCGGCCCGTTTTCGTCGGCGCGAAAGAGAGTTTGACTTCGTTGTCGCCTTCGCGAAGGGTCAATCCCGCCGCAGCGACCGGTGTATTATCCGACGGGGCGTCTCCTCCTCTCGTCGAGTCCGCTATTTTGACCTCCGCCCATAGCCCCCCGAAACCCCGACATCGCACATTTACGATGACATCGGTTTTGTCGCCCTTGAAAGAAAAATCGCCCGCTCTTACCGAAGTCAGAGCCACATCTTTTATTGAGGAGGCGTTGCCGAATATATTGAAAACGAATACGGGCATTGACGCCGCGCTTTCGGCAACGCTTCCGAGCGCGCCCCCGGGTGGCGCGGATATATCGCGCGCCGCCGTATCCACTCCGTCGGAAAAAAGTAATATCCCGTCTATGCCGCCGCCGAATGCCCCCTTTATCTGGGCCAACGCTCCCGTGATATCGGTCGCCCCGCTTCTTTTTAGCAAGGCGATTTGGGCGGGTCGTATGCTTCTGATGTTTTGAGCGAAACTAAAGAAATCGAGGTTGTATTCAGCCTCAATGGCTTTAAGATTATTCCCGAAATATTTTTTTATATCGTCATTGCGAGCGCTCATGAACATGCTGTCGGAAACGTCTATAAGGATGGCGAGATTTTTTTTGGACGCTCCTTGCCTCAATGTTACGACGGGATCCGCCGCCACGAGCAAAGCGACGGCTATAGACGCTCCGCGCAATATTTTTAATGTTCTCGGAGCGCGGGTTCTGACGACGGCGAAGAAAAACGCCGCGAGAGCGAATAGCGCCGAGACCGCAATCATAGCCGGATTTTCAAAGGTCAAAGTCATTTATGGTTTCGTTGTCTATTGCGATTATTTTCGTATCTTTCTTTCTATAAAAGGCTGATGCACGGCGTCGCTTTTATACGTTCCGGTAAGAGCGTAGAGTATGAAATTGATGGTGAGTTTGTGGCTCTCCCATCGCTGAGATTCTCGTTGCGGCGCGCATTCATAAAGATAATTTCCAAACTTGTCCTTCTGCCAGGCGCCGCCGATATCATTCAAAGAGAATACCGCGGCGTATCTTGAACCTGCCGCGATACCTTCGAGATATTCCCGCCTCATCACGCGCCCAGCGGGTTTTTTCAGTAGATAAAAACTCCTGTAAATTGAGTGTGATTCAGGTATTCTATCCCAGCGTTTTCTTGGAAATATTTTCGCAAACTCTCTTTGGACGCTCCGTCTGAAAGACGAGTCCATCGCGTCCGATGAGTCGTCTATGAACATAGTTCCGCCCCTGTCGAAAAAATCTCGCAATGTTCTTGCCTGACCTTCGCTCAAAGACGGGAACTCCCCTCTTCCGAATAGCCATACCACGGGGTGATCGAAAATAATGTCATCTATCGGGAGATTGGCGACGAGTTCGATTATCTTGCGCTCTGAGGTCGCGGCAACGCTTGTGGTTGTCGTCAGAAAACTTATTATTTCCTCCCACATACCCGGGTACGGATCCCATTCTCCGTCATAACGGATTTGCGCGAATACAAATGCGTTGCGGGATGTGGACGCCGTCAGGCGCGGCAGCGATGGCGCTATCAGAATCGTCGCGGCAACTGCGAAGCATTTTAGCGCCCGAAAGTTTTTTTTCATTTTTTATTCAGCGCCATCGCCGCGATGACAATGTTTTCCGCCGCGAAAAGCGCAAGAAATATCAATCGAAGTATACCCGCGCCGCCAAGCCCTGAGGCCATTGAGGCGATGCGCCGCGTTTCCGTCGGAGAGACGCGGTAAATCGCCGCGTTTTTTATGAACTCGCCCAAATCTTCCGCCGGTCTTGTGTCGCTTTCTTCCGGCGGCGTGTTTACTATGAATCTTGCCGACCTTATGCGCTGGGAACCTTTGATGTATTCTATCGTGTATATTCCCGGTTCGTCCACCGGCGGTATCACGCCGCCGACTATGGGAATGCGTTTGTCGCCGACAACTAAACGCGCGTTCGCGTCCGGCCTCTCCCCCGCCCGGGCCGGCTTTCCGACGAAGCCGTAAACGACGGACTCGCGGCCCGTTTCTTTGGGAGATATAAACCTGTTGAGAAGCGGCGCAAACCCCGGTTTTACCGGAAAATCCGATCTTGAGCGATCGGCCGCGGAATTGACGAAAGTAAATCCGCCGTCGGTAAATATGAAAGGCGCGCCGTCGTCGAGTCGAAGGAGCGCGGTAAAATCTTTTTGGGCAGATATCTCGAAATATTTGGTTACGGATGAGTTCCAATCGAGCGCTTCGGCGCCCGGGACGAACTTAAGGAGGTCGTCGGTTTTGCGGGCGGTTTCGCGGGTTGATATCAAACTTCCCAGGGTTATACCGTTCAACTTCATACCTTCCTGGAAGTTGTCGCCGGCGAAAACAACGACACGGCCGCCCGCGGCGACATAAGACGCGATTTCATCTGCGCGCTTATCCGGCCAGAAATTGGAAAATATCAGAGAGTCGAAGTCCTTCGGGCGGATGGTTCCGAAGTCATAGAACCGCACGGTTTTTACGTCGAGGAGCCGCGAGGCGCGCGCCGCAGCCTCGACATAGTAAATCTCCGAGAGATGACCGGGTCTCGGATTGCCGTCAACTATAAGTATTTTGCCGGCGAGTTTCGCTTCGGGCGCGGCGAAGCGGAAGATGTCGTCGCGGCGCAGGCCGTCGCCGCGAATCTCAAGGCCGAGCGTCTCGCCGCCTTCGGGTTTCCAGAAAGTCGGCGCGCTGTTTTGTCCGTTTTTGAGGATTACGTTCATTTGGGCTGATTGATTCGCGCCGCCCGAGAGAGATAGCAAAGCGGGGCCTTCGAAACCGTAACTGTTTATCCGCGCGGTCAGAGTATTGTTCAAAGATTGAACATAGCCCGTCACGGAAGCGTTTGGCCGGCTGCCCTCGGGCGCCGCGACTATAAGAAGTGTGCCTTCGCTCAGAGATGTTTGCCGGTCGAATCCGGTTCGCGCCGCGTCGGTGAACCATATCACGGTTTTTTTTGAATGGCGGGACTCTTGAAGCAGTCGCGCCGCGGCCTCAATTCCCGATGCGTGGTCCGTGCCCTTGTATCCCGAGGTTATGCGAGAGATGCCTTCCGCCGCCGCGACTTTGTTGAGGGTAAACGGGGTATGCGCGGCTTCCGGCGCGTCCGAGTAAGACATCACGGCCACGGAGGTTTCTTTCGGCAGTTTTGAGAGAATATCAAGCGCGGCGGTTTTGGCGGCTTCGTGCTCGACTGTCCCCGTGGGCGCGAATGTTCTCGACATTGACGAGTCGAAGAGAAATATCACGGCGGAATCGCCCGAGGCGGCCGCCGCGCCTGACATTCTCTCAAGGCTGGCGAATGAAATATAAGGCTTGGCGAAGGAAGCGGCCAGCGCGGCAAGCGCGGCGGAGCGAAGAATCATTAAAAGTATTTTCTGCCATCGCCGAAGGAGCGTTTTTTCGCGGCGGATCTTCCGCAAAAGAAGGACGCTTGGCAGCACTATGGTTTTTTGACGTTTAGAGAGAAGGTGAACCAGCGGCGGCGCGAGCGCCGAGATGAGGAAAATCAGGCGCGAGGGCGCGGCGAAGAATATGGACATTGGCTTTTGCGTCGCTCAAAACGGATATCAGACCAGTAGCCGCGCGAGATTTTTTTCGGGAGGCTCGTCGGTGAAGAACAAGTCGTAACCGACCGAGTGTTTCCCGAGCGATATTTTATAGAGCGCTATCTCCTCGGCCATCTTGTCGCGGTATTCCGCTATAATCGCAGGGTCGAGTTCTATTTCAGAAAGCGTTTCTGAGTCCGTCGCGCGGGTCGGAGAAACGATTTCAAGAAGGGTCTCGCCGCGGTCGAGTATCTGCACCACGCGGCACTCGTGGCGCATCGAGGAAAGTCTTTGGAGTGAGGCGAGTATG
Source organism: Endomicrobiia bacterium (assembly GCA_030018875.1). Classification (GTDB taxonomy): domain Bacteria; phylum Elusimicrobiota; class Endomicrobiia; order PHAN01; family PHAN01; genus PHAN01. Next base: position 6,843 of record JASEHK010000008.1, read on the forward strand.
TCGCCGGAGTCTTCGAGCAAATCGGATATGAGAAGAAAAAGCGAGCGCTTTTTCATTTTTGCGGCCATTTCGCCGGCCGCCTCGGCCAGGCCGCAGTGTCCTTGAGGACGGGCGGTATCGAGAGCCCTGATTATTTCGTCGAAGCGGCCCCAGCCGCCTCCGTCGGGGATGAAGAGAGGCGAGACGCTGTTTGCGATATAAATGCCCACCGCGTCGCCCTGCGCGGCGAATACGTAAGCCGCGGCGGCCGCTATCTTGCGGGCGTAGTCGAATTTTGTCCTCGTCGCCGGCGCGACCGCTCCGACGGTATCGCCGCCCCCGCGCGGGAAATCCATCGAGGCCGAGGCGTCCAGCACGATATACGCTCTGACGTTCGTCTCGGCGCGAAACTGCTTGACGAAGAATCTTTCGGTGCGGGCGAAGAGTTTCCAGTCAACGTGTTTTATGTCGTCGCCGGCGACATATCCCCTGTGCTGCGAAAAATCCAGGGATTGTCCGTGATGGCGCGAGGCGTGACGCCCGTAGAGAGAGCCTTCGGCGCGGCGTCGCGTTTTCCACACCTTGCCGGTTATCGTCGAGAGAATGCAAGGGTCAAGAAGCGCGCTCATCAAAGTGACGAGAGAAAATCGAGGATATCAACGCGTCGGCGGTTACGCCTTCGGCCTCGGCGGTATAATTGAGTATCATCCTATGGCGCAGAGCCGGCCCGATGACGGCGGCGACGTCTTCTTTTGAGACGGTCATTCGGGCGTTCAGTATGGCGTGGGCTTTCGCGGCGAGTATTACGCTTTGCGTGCCGCGCGGGCCTGCGCCCCATTGAATATATTTAGAGGCGTTCCCTGATGCTTTGCCGTCGGGCCTGGTCGCCCTGACCATTCGGACCACCCTCTCCAAAATATAGTCCGAGACGGGCACCTGCCTGACTATATCCTGAAGCGCCGTTATGTCGGTCGCGCCGAGTATTTTGCCCACGGCCGCGCTCGCGCCGGACGTTGTTGTCAGAGCTATTATTTTTTCTTCTTCCATCGTCGGATAGGATATGTTTATCTGAAAGAAAAATCTGTCTAACTGCGCCTCGGGCAGCGGATACGTGCCTTCCTGTTCTATCGGGTTTTGCGTGGCAAGGACGAAAAACGGCGGCGCGAGTTCGTATGTCTTGCCGCCCGACGTCACTTTCATTTCCTGCATGGCCTCCAAAAGCGCCGACTGGGTTTTCGGCGGAGTGCGGTTGATTTCGTCGGCCAGAAGTATCTGAGTGAATACCGGACCCGGTATGAACTTAAAGACTTTTCTTAAAGTGACGGGGTCTTCCTGGATTATTTCCGTTCCCGTTATGTCGCCCGGCATAAGGTCGGGCGTGAATTGTATTCTTGAGAACTTCAGACCGAGTATTTCGGAAAGCGTGGAAACCAGAAGCGTCTTGGCTAATCCCGGCACACCGACGATAAGACAATGCCCCCGCGAGAAAAGCGAGACGAGAAGCTGGTCAACGGCCTCATTTTGTCCCACGATTTTTTTTGATAATTCGGATTTGACGGCCTGGCCGGCCTTTTGTAATTTTTCGACGAGTTCGTCGGCAGTTTCTTTGTTTTTCATGACTTCCTCTTTCCCATATCTTTATTAATTTTCTTTAATTCCCCCTTTATTAAGAGGGAAGTTCTCTACCCTTCAACGATTGCGCGGATGGAATTTGTCGTGAATGTCTTTAAGGCGTTTGCGGTCTATATGCGTATAAATTTGAGTCGTGCTTATCGAGGCGTGACCGAGCATTTCCTGGATACTTCTTAAATCCGCCCCCCCTTCCAAAAGATGCGACGCGAAAGAGTGTCGTATCGCGTGCGGTTTTACGTTCTTTGATATTTCGGTTGTCTTTGCGTATTTTTTCAGACGCTTCCAGAAAGCCACGCGGCTCAGGGGTTTGCCGCGCGCTCCCGCGAAAAGATAATCGTCGTCGGACAATCCTCGTCCCGCGGATTGAAGATATTTCTCCAAAAACATCGCGGCGGTTTTGTTGAGAGGCACCACGCGCTCTTTGGAGCCCTTGCCTTTTACCCGCAATATGCCGAGCGTCAAATTTGGGTCGTTTTTTTTGAGTTTGAGTACCTCCGAAACCCTGAGTCCCGAGGCGTACATCAGTTCGAGCATCGTTCTGAATCTCAATTGATTTTTGGTTTTGTAAGGCACGGCCGACATAAGTGAAGCGACTTCTTCGCGCGACAGAAACTCGGGCAATAGTCCTCCGGTCTTGGGCAGCGGCAGATACATCGTGGGATCGTCGGAGAGGTCGTGCTCCAGCGCGAGAAAACGGTATAGTTGCCTTATGGATTCCATGTGGCGGTAGACGCTTGAACTCGCGAGCCCGCGTGTTTTCCGTTCCCAGAGATACTCCGATATTATCCGCTGGTCGGCCTTTTCGAACGATATTTTTTTTCTGGACAGATATTCGAGGAAAAATTTTATGTCGCTTCGATATGCCTCGAGCGTGTTGCGCGAAAGGCCTTTCTCGGCGGATATGTACGCCTCGAATTCTTTCAGGAGTTCGGCGGGATTTTTCATTATTGTTTTTTGAAGTAGGGGTTCGAGAGTTTTTCTCTCGACAAGGTCGTGGCCGGCCCATGTCCGGGATATATGTCGGGGTCGCCTTTCATTGCCAGAAACTTGGCTATGGATGACGCCATAGCGTCCTCGTCGCCGCCGGGAAGGTCGCACCTGCCGACGGTATCGCGGAATATGGTGTCTCCCGAGAATACGGCTTGTATATGGGAGTTTTTGTCGCGCGTAATGAGGCAGATGCCGCCGGACGTGTGACCGGGGGTACACATAATTTCAAGAGACACGTCGCCGAGCGTTAAGGTTTTTCCGTCGGTCAGGGCCTTGTCGGCCGGCGGGGCCGATACGAAGTCGCCCGTGTGGGCGGAGAGATTTTTTTGAGTGGAGACGAGAGACGCGAACTCCAGAGGGTGGGCGTATATCGGCGCGCCGTATTTTTCTTTCAGATGTTTCACCGCGCCGATGTGGTCGGCGTGAGCATGCGTCAGCGCTATTAGGGAGCAGACGGATTTTTCTTTTTCGAGAGTTTCTATTATTTTGGCGGCGTCGGCTCCGGGGTCTATCACCGCGGCCTCGCCGGATTTACCGACGATGATATAGCAGTTCGTTTCAAGAGGCCCCACGACTATCGTTATTATTTTCATAAAACCGAAATCATCGCTTCGGCGGCTTTTAAGACGGCAACCGACAAAATGCCCGCCGAGGTGTCATCGAGCATTATGCCCCATTCATAGGGCAGTTTTTGTATTTTTTTTATGCCGAGAGGTTTTACGACGTCGAAAAATCTGAAAAGCGCGACGGTCGCCGCGGCGTTCCACAGGCCATCCGGCGCAAGAGACAGGGCCAGCCATACTCCGGCGGCCTCGTCTATAACTATGCGCTGGTCGTCGTCGTTCGTCAGATACGACGATGTCCGCCTCACGATGAATATTCCGGCGATGAATAGCGCAACGGCGGCGTGGAGCCGGTATCGTTCGGGAACGGCAAGCAGGAAAATCGCCGCCGCGATTATCGAACCGGCCGTGCCCGGCGCCACAGGAAAAAAACCCGCGCCGAAAAACGAGGCGAAAAACATTGAAGGTTTAATGCGCTGCATCGGGTTAGATGAAGTCATTTTCAAATGAGTCGGCGTCGGAACGAGGCGCTCGCGGTTTTTTTTATTTTTCGCGGCGGCCCGCGGGAGTTTTTATTTCAGAAGATGTTTATATTTGGAAAGGTATCTCGCGCCGGAATAAAATGTAAGAATGGTTATCAGGAACATCAGTGTGAATGGCGCGGGCGCAAGCACGTCTAACCAGGCGGTAGCCGCCGAAAATCGGGTTTTGATATATGACCTCGCCACGAGAATAAGCAGTATGGCGATGCAAACTACCGTCTGAGAAGTTGTCTTGAACTTGCCGGCCTTGTCGGCCGGAATTATGATTTGTTTGGAAGCGGCCAGCGAGCGCAGGCCTGTGATAAGAAACTCTCTGGATATTATCACTACCACCATCCATGACGGTATATGAAGTTCTTTAAGCCCCACGAAAGAGACGAGGGCCGAAGATATCAGAAGTTTGTCGGCAAGCGGGTCGAGGAAAGTGCCTAATGTTGTGATCTCGTTTCTTTTTCTGGCGAAGTAGCCGTCCCACGCGTCGGACAGCATTCCGAGCAGAAAAAGAATGAGCGCGCCGAGTCGGGCCTCGAAACTGTTCACGTACATCAGGAAGACGAAAAAAGGCAGGATGACGAGGCGCAAGAGAGTCAGTTGTAGGGCTATGTTCATGCGTGGGGATTACAAAATTATGGATTCCCGATAAAACCATTTCACCACCTGCGGGTGGGAGCCCGCAGAATGCGGCGGCGGGAATGACACCTTGAAAAATATCGTCGTTACGGCCCGCGTCGTTATTTTATCAAATCCTTTTTATTTCGTTCAATGCTTCCGTCCAGCCGCCTGACCTTGACGGCCTCCGAACGCTCGCCGATTTCGTCAAACAGTTTTGATAAATACAGGATTACCCGAGGGTCGGTTAAATCGTAAACGAAGATGGAATGAGCCGCCACATAAACCGGTTTAATTTCGCGCAAAGGTCCGAATATCTTTTTGTCCGCGTAATAATTGGCGAACAGATTGGTCGCGGACACGGCCAGAAATTTGCGCGGTTGCGCGGCAAGATTGACGGGAAAGCCCCTGCGCTCGACGGTGGAGACGAAGCCCACGGGAAAATATTTTATTCCGTAATATTCGGGGTCGGCCGCGCCGAAGTAGGAAAGATAAATTTCCGAGGCGCCGCGTTTTTTAAGGAACGCCGCCAGGTCGCCGAGTCCCTGCCCCCAATCCACGTTCGAGTCGAGCAGATATTTATGTCCCCGCGACGGCCCTCCGGCCGCGTAGCTGAAATAGCCGATATGCCACGGGCGCGTCGCGGCGAATTCGGCCGCGCATGCGGCCACGAGAAAAACGGCGATTATTTTTGCCGCCATATTTTTTTTGAAAAGTTGCGCCGCCCCCGCGCCCGCCCACATCGCCAGAAAAGGATATATCGGCAGTATATGCCGATGGCCTATCTGTATTTTGGAAAAGCACGCCGCAGCGAAAAACACCGCGGCGGGAAATGCCAGATAAATCGTTCGCGCTCTTCCGTCGGCGATAATCCCGCTTTTGCCGTCCTGCGGCGGCCCGACCCGGTCGCCCTTGATTTTTTCCGGCGCGCGCTCATTTTTCGCGGTCAGAAAAAACGCGGCCGCCGCTATTATCATCGTCAACGGAGTTTTGAGTAAAACCGTCGCCGGAAAATAGTAATACCATCCGCCTGTGGAATACTTTCCCAAAAGAAAGCTCGCTCTGGGTCTCGATGCCGCGGAGCTCAGCGTATATTCGAGTCCGCGCAAGAATATTTCGGAACTGCCGAAAAAGTAAGACATCCACAGAACCGCCGCCCCCGCCGATAGGGCTATCAATACTTTGGCGGAGGTTTTCCCGGCGATATCCCCGCGTTTCGAGGCGTAAACGGAGGCAAGAAAAAGCGACGCGGGCAGGGTTATCGTCGAGAACTTGGAAGCGAGCGCCGCGCCCGTCGCCGCTCCCGCCGCCGCGCTCCAGAAAAACCCGTTTGTATCTGCGAGCGCTTCTCTAAAAGAAAAAACCGCCAGAAAGAAAAACGCCGCGGCCGCATAGTCGGTCGTTATCAAAAAAGAATTTCCCGTCGCCGGCGGATAAAAAACCCAGAAAGTCAGCGCCGTCAGGCCGGCCGCGGAGCCGTAAGATTTTTTTACGCACAGAAAAAGCGACAAAGAAAAAATCGTCGCGAATAACAGCATCGCCAAGCGCCCCGCGCCGAGGATTTTTCCGGCGGGGACTCTGTTTTTGTAAAGAAAAAAATCGCCGATTCGGTATTGATTACCCTGCATATCGGCCCGCCACGGATGGCCCGCCGACGGAAAATCCGGTTTGATGAACAACATGGGGAACGCGGCGATGAGTTTTGCCAGAGGCGGATGGTCTACGGAGTTCATCTCGAAAGAGCCGGTCGAGTAGTACGAGTAGCCGGCTGCCAGATGAACTGCCTCGTCGTATGTCTGGGAGTTTTTGCCCGAGGCATCCAGACCGGCAATCAATTGAACAGTTAGAAGCGCGGCGGCAATCGAGAATATGGCTGTATTTTTCGTCAATTTCAACATTATATTGCAGGGGCGGCCACCTGTATCTACCCTGTTACGACATTACGCTCCGAGGCCGCCGAAAACATTATCGTCTGCCGCCTTCAAGAATTGACAAATATCTTTTGGCGTCCGCGTTTGTAGGGTCGAGCTCGACGGTTTTTATCAAGTTTGCTTTCGCCGACGCGAAGTCTCCCTTTTTCCAGTAAATCACGGCCTTGTTGTAGAAGGCCATCGCAAAATTGACGGAGAGTTCCGTCGCCCGCGAATAAGATTCGAGGGCTTCATCGTTCAGTCCGAGTCTCTCGGCTGTAACGCCCCTGTGGAGCCAGGCGACCGCCGCCTCCCTTCGCACTGATTCCTTTACGTCGGGCGCGGCACGGTAATTTTCGGCCATTTTCACATATCTGGCGTATAAAATCGTCGCGTATTTGTAGTAGCGCATGGCGCCCGCAAAATCATTTTCGGCGAAATGGCACCAGCCCAGATGATACGCCGCCACGGGGAAGTCCTCTCGCATTTTCAGAGCCACGAGGAATCGGTAAGCGGCCTCTTTTCTTTGCCCGCGAGTCATAAGATAAAAACCCTCGCGGTGCCAGGCCTTGGCGTAATCTTCTATGATGTCCGGCGCGAAGAACTCCCTGTGCGAGCCGTATCGGAAATCTCCGCGGTAAAAATAAATATCGTCGAGGAGCATTGACGCCTTCGACGCGCCCGCGCCGGCGAAATTAAGAAGTCCGTAAGGCGTAGTCGCTATGTCTGCTGGCGGAAATTCCGCGTCGTTTGAAAAAAATACGCGGTTGTTTGCCGAGATAAACCGCTTCCAATCGTCGGCGGTCCTGAGCGGTGTAAGTATCACATTCCACGGCTCGTTCATCTTTTTGTACCACCCCGATCCCGCAAGGCCCGCGGCCACTATATTGAGGTCGGGTCTTGAAAGTTTTTGGGCGTAGCGTCTGTGCCACAGCGAGAAAACCTGAACATCCTCTTTTATGACCACCGCCGCGTTTGCCGCCGAAGCCGATATGTTGCGGGCGTAGTCCGGCAGAAAAAAATTGCGGCGCTTATTCACGCCGCCGAGCGACGAGGCGAATATCCATATCGCCACAAGATAAACGCAGGCGCCCAACGCCGAGGTAAAAGTCATAAAGAGCGCGGTTTTTCCTCCACCCGAATCCCTGATTTTTGAAAACAAAAACCCCGCCCCGCTCGCGGCAAAAATACAGAAGAAAATATCCGGCAGCAGAAAATGCGCTTCAAGAATGGCTAGCGCGTGTGTGTTGGGCGGCATATTCGCAAGATAGATAAATATGACGCCCGAGACGACGAATCCCGCCGCGGCGAATAAAAACAGTTCTATTTTCCGACGGTAAAGTTGAACGGCGCCGACCACCGCCGCGACCGCGACCGCCGGCGTAAAGTCCCTGAAAAGGTGCAAAGCGTAGTATTTAATCTGAACGTAGAAGTTCTCGCCGGACTTAAATCCGCCCGAAATCAAATCCAGAGCGCCTCCGTGCGAGCGACGCAGCAAAGAGTCCATTAGTCGCCCCATTGTTGACGTGTCGCCCCAGTTTATAAGGGGATTATTTTGTGCCCTGACCCACGAATAAAGAAAAATACTCAATCCTCCGGCGAGAGCGATATGGGCAGCTGAGAGTTTTTTGACTCCTGTTTTGCGGGATGCCGCGTAGAGGACGAAGGCCGGATAAACGAGCGCCGCGTCGGTCCTGGCGCCGGCCGCTACGCCGAGAACGAAGAAGGACGCAATGATTTTAGAGTTCAGGAGGAGGCATGAAGCGGCCAGTATCAAAAACACGCTCATCGTGTACATTTCCTGCACTACGGCCAGATACCAGTAAAAATAAGAAAACGCGAAGCCGAGCGCCGCCCCCGCCGCCGGGATATCTTTAAGGTCAAATGTTTTTTTGATGAGAGAGAAAAACAGCGCCGCGGCCCCCGCCATAAAAAGGGCCGAGAGCGCGGTTATTCTGTATGCGTAGTTGCCGAATGGGACGGCCTTGCCGGCAATGTTGGCGGCAAGTATGTAAAGCGGATAGCCGGGCGGGTGCGCCACGCCGAGAGTGGCTGAGACGCTCGTCATTTCTCCGGAGTCGCGGTAAGGGGCGAGGGCGGGGAAGGCTGTGAGGATATAAACGCAGAATGTCGTCAGAAAAAGCGCGGCTTTCATATTTTGCGTTGCCGACGTCTTTAGGTCGGAAGCGTCTCACAATTATACAAGTTAGCGGCGGGCGTGGCAAAGTTTTTTCTTTTTTAATTTCTTTTCTTTGGCTGTTTCCCGATGGCCCCGCCGCAGCGAGCGTTTATGAGGCGCGGGGGTCGTTCCCTCTCCCTCAAAGGGGGTAATGGGGTTGTAAAATTGACGAGAAAAAACACAGCCCCCCGTATCCCCCTTTTTGAGGAAGAGTGAAAAAGTAAAAGAGTGAAAAGGTGAAAAAACACAGCCCCCGCTTTCGGGCGCAACCGGCCAATAGTAGGGAATCGTGACTTTCGGCGCATTAAAAAAAACTCTTGATTTCCGCTGAATTTTGGACTACACTATTAGCATAGTTTGAATAATTGGAAATCTTTGAAAGGACCGTCAAATGAACAACGTCAGAATTTTTACCACATTCGAGGTATCTAAAATGTTCAGTGTGGATATAACATCAGTCATACACTGGATAAATGAGGGAAAACTTCACGCCTACAAAACTCCGGGCGGGCACCGTCGGATAAATATTTCGGATCTCATAGAGTTTGCCGACAAGTACGCGCTGCCAATTGATGACGAAATCAGACAACTCAAAACATCGGTCGCCACCGACCTTAAAGTCCTGGTCGTAGAAGACGAACCCGGCGTGCTTAAATTCGTGGCGGAAACCGCGAGACTCACATTGAAAAATTCTTTGGTGGATACGGCCGCCGACGGACTTGAAGCGGGCGAAAAGATCGCCGAGATGAAGCCCGACATCCTGATTCTGGATGTGAGGTTGACGGGCATAGACGGTTTCGAGGTTTTGCGCCGTCTCAGGAAACGCGATATGAAGATACTCGCCATCAGCGCTTTTCCGTCGAGGGAAACGCGCGACAGGCTCCTTGCCTCGGGAGCCGACGATTTTCTGCCCAAACCGTTTTCCATTGAGGAAATTAAAACCAAAATCTTGGCGCTGGCAGCCGGATTAAAGCGGCCGGTAAGATGAGCGCCGCGGCATCTCAGAAATAAAAAGGATAAAGGACGGGGCAATGAAATCCATCGCTGATATTGCTTCAAAATTGTTCACTCGGAGCCGGCCGGTGGTGGAACTGAGATTCGAGAAGATTATGGATTACCTGCCGGATTCTTTAATCATAATAGATCGTCGCGGACTCGTGACCTCCGTGAATCGCGCCTGTCGCGAACTGCTCGGATATTCGCGCGAGGAAATAATAGGCCAGTCCGCGAGCATGTTTTTTGTAAGAACTCAAAATGATCCGCTTTGCTCCGCGCCGCTCGACACGAAAGACTCCGAGCGTTACCTCGGCAGGATTCTCGACGAGTTGGTTGCCAGCGGCTTCGTCAACGACCTCGAAGTCGTTTTCTTGACCAAGGACTGCAGACGCATCCCAATGAACTTCAACGGCGTGGTCCTGCGCGACGCGCGCGGCGACATAACCGGCGTGTTGGGCCTTGCGCGCGACATGCGCCAGACCAAAAAAACCATCCGCAAGCTCGACGTCCTCAAAAATATATCGCTGCTCTCGCTTGAAAAGATTACCGTTGAAAAAACGTTCGAGCGGGTGAGCGATATCATCAAAAATTTTATGCTCGTCGAAAGAATTACTTTTTATCTGGCGGAAGGCGACACGCTGAAATCCGCGCACGCTTCCGATATGGCGGAAAGCATTACTCTTAAAATCGGTCAGGGTGTGGCCGGCTATGCCGCCCGTGTTAAAAAATCCTACTACACCAACGATGCGTCTTCGGATCCGCGCTTCTTTCCCGAAGTGGACGCGGCCTCCGGATACACTACCCGCAGGATCCTGGCTGTGCCTGTAATCGAATCTGCCAGACTCTTTGGCGTCGTCGAGGCGCTCGACAAAAAAACCGACTTTACCGACGAGGACGTCTCGGATTTGGAAGAGATAGTCAATCTCGCCAAGTTCGTGGTCTTCGATAAAATCAAGGGCATTAAGCTCGAGCGCTCCGAGGAGAGTTATCGCGAACTCGTAGAAAGCATAAGCGATGTTATCTACACGCTCGACCCCGAGGGTCTAATAACCTACGTAAGCCCGGCCATCAGGACGCTACTCGGTTACGCTCCGGCCGACGTTGTCGGACGGCATTATTCCAAATTGTTGCATCCCGACGATGCCGCGGCTGTCGCGCGCGCGGTTGAGGACTGTTTGGGCGGCAAGCAATATCCTATAGAATGCCGGGTGAAGACCGCCGACGGCGGATACCGGTGGGTCAGAACGCTCGGTAAGATATATCACGAGGACGGCAAACCCGCCGGCGTGCGCGCCACGCTGAGCGATATAACCGACCGCAAAGCGGCCGAAGAAGATGTCAGAACGCGCCTGGCATATGAAAAAATGCTCGCCGACATTTCGGCATTCGCCGTCGTAACCAGCAGTGTGGATGACTTTTTCGAGGAAACCCTGGCGCTTCTGGGGCGCAATCTGCGAGTCAGCAGGGCGTATATTTGCGAGCATCGCCGCGACACGGACACGATGGACAACACGCATGAATGGTGCGCCGAAGGCGTCTTGCCGCAGAAAGACACTTTGCAAGGTGTGCCCGCATCGGCCATTCCGTGGTGGATGGGCAAAATGAAAAAAAACCATATCATTAATTATAAAAACATCGAAGACATTCCCTCGGAAAACGAAAGAAACATCCTCAAGGCACAGGACGTCAAATCCATTCTGGTGTTTCCCGTGTTTGTCAATTCGGAGTATTTCGGCTTTTTAGGTTTCGACGACTGCCTTGTTTACAGGGAATGGGAGCCCCGCGACGAGGACATTCTCAAAACCGTCGCGCAGATAATATCGTGGGTATATGAGCGACGCCGTATGGAGGCGGCAAGGATGAAACTTCATATGCAGATGCTCCAGAGCGCCAAGATGGCCTCCGTTGGCGAACTGGCCGCGGGACTCGCGCACGAGATAGGAAATCCTCTGCAGACGATTCTCGGCAATGCCGAACTTGTGCTTTTGGGAGAAAAAACGGAAGAAGTCGAAGCAATAAAAAACGCCGCCATCCACGCTAAAAAAATCATAGAAAATCTGATGGACGTTTCAAGACAACACGAGATGAAGTTCGCCGAAACGGACGTCAACAAACTCCTCGAAAAAACGATTTCGCTTTATGGAAGGCAACTCGAACTCGGCGGCATCAAAATCGTCAGACACTTTTCGAAACTACCCGGAGCGGTAGTGTCGTCGTCCCACCTGGCGCAGGTTTTTTTGAATATCATCACCAACGCCCGCAAAGCGATGCCGTCGGGCGGCGCGCTTACGATAACTACGACGGTCTGCCCCGATTGTTGCGCGGTTGTGTCGTTCAAAGACACCGGCGTCGGGATTGCGCCGGAATGTATGAAGCGTATATTCGAGCCGTTTTTCACCACGAAAAAAGAAGGAACGGGGCTGGGGCTTGCCATATCATACGGAATAATAAAACAGCACGGCGGAGAGATTTCGATTCATTCCGACGGAACCGGCAAAGGCGTGGAGGTCGTGATAAAAGTTCCCGTTAAAGGGCCGTGTCCTGGCGGCGGTGATTTAAGACACCGCCCCGGCGCCTTAAAAAAAACAGCGTATTTGTCGGGCGCTTCCGACGATTCCGAAGCGCGCAAGGAGAAACGATGAACCCCAAAAAAATATTCGTCGTGGACGACGAGCCGGGAATAGTTAAGTTTATGGAGAAAGCGCTTGTTAAGAACGGCTATCAAGTGTCCGCGAGCACGGATCCGCGACGAGCTCTCGAAGATATCGCGCGCGAGCCCTATGATGTCATCATAACGGATTTAAGAATGCCGCAAATGAGCGGAATCGAGCTTCTTGAAAAAGTTAAATCGTCCGGTGTTTCCGCGGAGGTAGTGGTGGTTACGGCGCACGCTACCACAGACACCGCTATAGAGTGTCTGAGAAAAGGCGCGGCCGACTATCTCATCAAACCGTTCGAGATTAACGAGATGCTGGCCACCGTCGGGAAAGTTGTGGGGATAGGCGAACTTAAATCACGGCTTGTGTCCTTGGAAGAAATGGACAAACTCAAAGACGAGTTCATCGCCACCATCACCCACGAAATAAAAACCCCGCTTATGGCCATATCCGGAGCCATAGAACTTTTAGCGATGCAGGATGAGTTGGTTGCCGCCGACGAAGAAAAAAGGCGCGAAATGCGACGAGAATCGGACCAGGCCGTCAAAAAATTTCTGAAAATAATAGACCGACAGTCCCGTAAAATGAAAGCCCTCGTCGAGGATATTCTCGACTTCGCCCGCATGGAGGCGGGAAAGTTGGAGATTAAAAAATCTCCCGCGTCTTTGGCCGAGATAACCGTCGAAGTTCTCTCGGAAGTCCGCCCCATAGCCGAAGTCAAGGGGATAATCATAGCGCCCCCCGCGACTGACGCCTCGGTGAACTGCGACCGCGAGCAGATAAAAAGAGTAGTCGCCAATCTTTTGACCAACGCCGTCAAATATACCCGGCCGGGAGGCAAAATAACGGTCGAGGTATCGCCTCCGTCGGAATCTTTCGCGGGTGTGAGCGTTTCCGACGACGGCATCGGGCTGACCCCCGAGCACTCGGAAAAAATATTCGAAAAATTTTTCAGAGCGGACCAATCATTGCGAAGAGAGACCGGAGGTTTCGGGCTCGGTCTTTCCATAGCCCAAAAAATTATCGAGGCGCACGGCGGACAAATCCGCGCCCAATCCGAAGGACCCGGCAAAGGAACGACAGTGTCTTTCAAGTTGCCCGTCTGACGCGCGCGCAGAATCCGTAAAAGGATTAAGGATTAAGTAATACAAACGCAATATGTTCTATGACAAAAGAAAGAATTGTAGTTGCTCCGACG
>JASEHK010000090.1:0-5300 GCA_030018875.1 Endomicrobiia bacterium
GATATAAATATTTCGCAATGACAGGACGGGACACTGTCCCTACTATTGTCATTCCTGCCGCCGCCTAAACACCCCGCCCCGATGGACATCGGGACACCCCTCTATGAGAGGGGAATGTAAAAAGGAAGCCCGCCCCGCCGCCCTTGTTTTTTTCCACCCATCACCCATCACCCTTTACCCATCACCCTTCACCCTTGTCACACTTTCACCTTTTTACCTTTTCACCCTTTTGCTTCTACTTCCTAATTCACTTTTCTTATCCACGTTTGACTTTTCAATCCGTATTTTGTTTAATAAACCCGTCGCATAAATCACCTGTCGCTCACACCGGAGAAAAAATAAATGTCCGGCCGCAGAAAGACAGTCAAAGAAATCCTCCTCGATAAAAAGCTTGTCAACGAGGAACAACTCAACCAAGCTCTCGCCGAAGCAAAAAAAACCAATCAGCCACTGGAACAGGCCGTGGCCCGTCTGGGCTTCATAGACAGACTCGCCCTGCTTAAAACGCTCTCCATAGAATGGGGCGTAAAGTCCATGGACCTCGACGCCATCGAAATAGATCCCGAGGTCGTAAAAATCATACCCGAACAACTTGCCCGCCGCCACCGCGCGGTGCCCTTCATCAAAGAAGAAGAGTTTCTCTGCGTTGCGATGGCCGACCCCAAAGACCTTTTCGCCGTCGAAGACATACAACTCAGAACCAACATAAGCGTGCAGGTCTATCTTGCGCTTCCCGACGATATAGCCAAATGCCTCGACAAGGCCTATGGCATCGGCGAGAGCGACGTCGTCAAAAAACTTCTGAGCGATATTGACAAAGGCACGGAAGGCGAACTCGATTTTACGCCCACGCAGACCCAGGAACAGACCGATATTAACGACGTGGACGCCACCGCGCCCGAGGTGGAAAAACTCGTCAACGCCATAATAATGGAAGCGCTCTCGCGCAAGTGCTCCGACATACACATAGAGCCACTCGAAAAAAAGTTCATAGTGAGATATCGCGTTGACGGAGTGCTTACCGAGTGGGATCACGTTATCCCGCCGGCCTACAAAAACGCGCTCATCGCGAAATTGAAAATAATGACCAACCAGATGGACATTACCGAGCGTCGCCGTCCCCAGGACGGACGCATACAGGTGATAGCCAAGGGCAACCCTATAGAGTTTCGCGTCAATATTCTTCCGACGGTGTTCGGCGAGTCGTGCGTGATGCGCATACTCGACCGCTCGTCGGTGCAGGTGGATCTCGTCAAACTCGGTTTTCTTCCCGACACATTCGAGAAGTTCAAAAAACTTTTGGCCAAACCTTACGGTCTCATACTCGTCTGCGGGCCTACCGGCTCGGGTAAATCCACGACGCTTTACGCCGCGCTCAACTCAATTAACGAGCCGGACACCAAGATACTCACCGCCGAGAATCCAGTCGAGTACAACTTGAACGGCATCATTCAGGTAAACGTGGTGCAGGATATCGGCTTCGATTTTGCCACGGCGCTGAGGGCATTTTTGAGGCAGGACCCCGACATCATAATGGTCGGTGAAATCAGAGACAAGGAAACGGCCCAGATAGCGATGGAGGCCGCAATGACGGGGCACTTGGTATTCTCGACGATACACACCAACGACGCGCCCTCGGCCGTTGCGCGCTTGCACGAGATGGACATACCTTCGTTTTTGATAGGCTCGTCCATAGAAGGCGTTCTGGCTCAGCGGCTCATAAGGCGTCTGTGCAAGTGCAAGCAGCCCGCGCCGCTGGAAGATAAATACATCGAACCCTATCAAAAGTACAACATAGACATAAAAGGCGCGACTTTTTTTAAGACGGTCGGATGTGACGTCTGCCGCAAGACCGGATACAAAGGCCGCCTCGGCATTCACGAACTACTTCTTATGGACGAGGAACTGCGTCGGCTGTTGCTCTCCGAGATTGCAGCCGGCCCCATCAGGGATCTCGCCGTCAAGCGCGGCATGAGACTTATGTTTGCCGACGGTCTCATCAAAGTGGCGCAGGGCAACAGCACCATCGAGGAACTGCTGGCCTCGGTGCAGTGATTCGTTAAATAATAAAATAATGACGCATCATACCGCTAACGGACTATTTAAGAATATGCTCGGCATCGCGCGGAATCTCACGACCACGCTCGATGTGGATATTCTTCTGAAAAAAATAAGCGCCCTCGCCGAGGAAAAGCTTGACTCCGAAGCCTCCGCGATAATGCTCCTCGACGACGACGGCAAGAACCTTTCCTTTAAGGTTGCCGGCGGCACCAAGGGCGGCGTCATACAGAGAATGAAAGTTCCCGTCGGGCAGGGCATAGCCGGCGCCGTTGCCGCCGAGAAAAAGTCAACAATAGTCAACGATGTTTCCAATGACCCCCGGTTTACGGGCGCGCAGGATAAATCGAGCGGATTCCAAACGAGAAAAATACTTTGCGTGCCGATGATGATAGAGTCCGAACTTATCGGCATTGTCGAAGTTCTCAATAAGAAAGAAGGCGACTACACCGACGACGACAGGGAGATTCTGGAGTCCATGGCATCAATGGCTGCGGTAACCATAAACAACGCGAAAAACGCCGAAGAACAGCGCAATTTTTTCGTAAACATACTCGAAGTGCTCGTGGCCGCCATAGAAGCGCAGGACACTAAATTAAAGGGGCACAATATGCGCGTTACTCAGATAGCCACGGCGATAGGGCGGCATCTGGGCCTGGCCGCAAAAGAATACAAAGACCTTTATTACGGCGCTATGCTTCACGATATCGGGATTCTTTTCGCCAAAGGCGCCGACGGAGTAGTCGTTTCGGGGGGCGACGACGCCGCGCATCCGGTCGTCGGCGCCAATATGATAGAGCCCATCAATCTTCTTAAAGGCGCGGCCGGAATAATACGCCATCACCACGAAAACTTCGACGGCACCGGCCGGCCCGACGGTCTCGCCGGCGAGGACATCCCTTTAGGCGCGCGCATAGTATATGTCGCCGAGACCGTGGACGAGATGCGCGCCAACGGTATGGAAGCCGAAGCGATAAATCGAATGCTCGCCATGGGTAAAGAAATCCGTTTCGATCCCAGGGTAGTTGACGTTTACGTAAACGAAATATCAAACCGCGAGTAAAGCCCGGACGCCTTGCAATATCGTTGAGAGAGCCGCTTGTCAGCCCGCCGATTTTCTATGAGAGTGATTCCGTCGCGCAAAGTGAAGTCCGTTGTCCGGCGTTTGAGCGAAGAGTTGAATTTGAAACTTCCCTCCGACGTGCTTTCGGCTTTGCGCCAATCCCGCCGCGCCGAGAAAGATCCGTCGGCCCGCAAGATTCTGGACGCGATACTTGAAAACGCCGCCTGCGCTCCGCGCCTGGGCGCGGCTCTGTGCCAGGACACTGGCTCCGTCGAGGCTTATATAGACATCGGGGACGAAGTGCTGATTTCAGGCGGGTCGCTTGAGTCCGCCGTCGAGCGAGGCGTACGCTCGGCGTATATTAAAAACGGTTTTCGTCTTTCGATGGTATCCGACCCGTTTGACCGCAGAAACACCGGGGATAACACCCCCGTTTCTTTTTATCTCGGACGAACTCGCGGCAGACGTCTTAAAATATCTCTTATCGCCAAAGGCGGCGGCTCGGAAAATGCCGGCGCGATAAAGTTTTTCGCTCCGTCGGGCGGTTGGGGCGCCGTCGAGGATTTTATAGTCGAAACTGTGCGCGAAAAAGCGCCCTACGCTTGCGCGCCGGTGATAGTAAGCGCGGCTGTCGGGGGTGGATTTGCTTCGGCTCCTCTGGCGGCAAAAAAATCTTTGTTGAGAAAGATAGGCTCCAAGAATAAATCGGCGATTTACGCGGCAAGGGAAAGAAAACTTCTCAAAAGGATAAACTCCCTGGGACTTGGTCCCATGGCGCAAGGCGGTTCTACGACGGCTCTTGCCGTATTTCTGACTCCTCTGGCCTCGCACATAGCCACGCTTGCCTGCGCCGTCGCGATACAGTGTCACTCGATGCGCCGGGCATCGGCGGCCATTTAGCGGCGGAGGCGGTTAAAAAAAATCCCGGCGGCGGTTAAAAAAAATCAATGAAAGTTCTGATAATAGATTCCGACAAGATGTTCCGCGATGTTCTCGTCAAGACGTTGGCTCAGGCTGCGGTTTTTTCGCCCTTGGAGGCCGACGGTTTCGAGTCGGGCATTTCTCTTGCCGCCGAGCTTCCCGATTTCATATTCGTTGACATGGACGCCATAGCGGACGACCCTGCCGCTTCGGTCGCGCGCCTTAAAGCGGCTGCGCCGTCGGCTGGAATAATTGTTGTTTCCGGGATGGGCGAAGACGAAATCTCCATCCGCGCCGCCGTCGAGGCCGGCGCGTCGAACCTTTCCAAGCCCTTCCGGCTGGAGCAGTTGAAACTCGCGCTGGGTCAAGTGGAACCGTCCGGAACATCGTCGCCGGGCGCTCCTGAGCCGCGCGCAAGAAAGGCGCTCGCCGAAGCGGCTCGGCCGTCGGGTCGCAGAAATACTCTGCTCTTTGTGGTTGCGTCGGCCGCCCTCATCGGCGTCGCTGTCGTCGCGTTTAATATGTTTCGCGCGCGACCTCTGCCCGCTGCGTCTTTCGAAATCGCGCACAAGAATATTTCGTATCTGTCCTGCTCCGACGGGAAACTTTACGTTACCGACTGGCTCGAACAGGGTATTTATGTTTACTCGGTCCCCTCGTCACCCGCCGTCAAAACTCTGTCCCCCGTCGGCGTCTTCGACAAAAAAAATGATTTGCAGCCGACCGCCGCGTCGGCCATAGGAGATGTTCTGTGGGTGGCCGATTCGCTTCAGGGATTGTTTTTTCGTTACAATCTTAAAGAAGGCGGCATGGGGCTCGAACTTGACAAAAGTTATCGCGCGCCCTCGACATCGCCGTCGGGCGTGCTCGCGGAGAAGGACGCCGTGTGGAGTTACGATTTTAACACGAAAAAACTCTACCGCCATAATCCGTCGGATATGTCCGTTGCGTTAGCCTACGACCTGCCCGTGGAAATGCCTTGCGGCATGGCCCGCTTCGGCGGTTTTTTTTATGTCGGCGACACGCGCGCCGGCAAAATCATCGCCCTTGATCCGCGCGATATGACCATCGCCGGTGTGGCCGAACTCCATGAGTACTCGGCCGGCAAGGAAAAAATGTTCGGCTTGTGCGCCGATTCGAAAAATCTCTGGACAGCCGCCGAGAGCGGCAAAATATTTCGCCACGACCCGTCGAGATTGACGGGCGGCTTAAAATAAAAATCGCTTGCGGAATGTTAAAAATTATGAACTCACAAAAA
>JASEHK010000090.1:5310-6204 GCA_030018875.1 Endomicrobiia bacterium
AGCTTAAAATTCAGCGCGCCGCAGTCGTCGGCTTGGGCGGTTTGGCGGCCATTGAAAAGCAGAAGAAGTCCGGCAAACTTACCGCGCGCGAGCGCATCAGCGCTCTGTTCGACGAAGGCACTTTCGTCGAGGTCGGCGCCCACGCGCGCCACCGCTCGACGGATTTCGGGCTCGATAAAAAAGTCATTCCCGCCGACGGAGTCGTAACCGGTTTCGGCGAAATCAACGGCCGCAAGGCCGCGGCCTTTTCTCAGGATTTCACCTCGGCGGGCGGGTCTCTCGGCGAGATGCACGCAGCCAAGATAACCAAGATAATGGATATCGCGCTTGCCGCCGGCGTTCCTCTTATCGGAATAAACGATTCGGGCGGAGCGCGGATACAGGAAGGCATCAGGTCTCTGGCCGGATACGGAGAGATTTTCATGCGCAACACGCGCTCGTCGGGAGTGATACCCCAGCTCTCCGTAATTCTGGGACCCTGCGCCGGTGGAGCGGTGTATTCGCCGGCTCTTACGGATTTCGTATTTACCGTTGACAAGGTCTCCAAAATGTTCATCACGGGTCCCGAAGTCATCAAGACCGTCCTCGGCGAGGAAATATCCATGGAAGACCTCGGCGGCGCCCGCGTCCAGAACGACACCAGCGGTAACGCCCATTTCTTGGCTCAGACGGAAAAAGAGTGTTTCGAGCAGGTCAGAGAGCTTCTCTCTTATCTGCCTTCCGAAAGTTCCGCCGCCGCCCATCAATGGTCGCCGGAGCCTCCGTCGGTCGCCAAAAAAATAGAGGAAATCGTCCCTGCCGACCCCAAAAAACCTTACGACATCCGCGACCTCATCGCGGCCGTTTTTGACGGCGGGGCGTTTCTTGAAGTCCAGAAGCGCTTCGCCGCCAATA
>JASEHK010000091.1 GCA_030018875.1 Endomicrobiia bacterium
TTCCCCCGTATCAAGTACGGGGCATGCTCAGTCAAGCACGGAATGACAAGCGGGGCGGGAATGACAAGAAGGCTATAATGAGGATATTATTTTGCAGTCGCCGGTAAAGAGGAAATATGATTGACATTAACGCAAGAGAACGGATGAATATAGTTATAGTGGGTCACGTTGACCACGGCAAGAGCACTGTGATAGGGCGGCTCCTTGCCGACACAGGTTCTTTGCCCGACGGAAAACTCGAACAAGTAAAAGAGATGTGCCGCCGCAGTTCAAAACCCTTTGAATACGCTTTCCTTTTGGACGCTCTCAAAGACGAGCGTTCGCAGGGAATTACGATAGACACCGCCCGGAGTTTTTTTAAGACGAAGAAAAGAGATTATATTATTATAGACGCCCCCGGACACATCGAGTTTTTGAAGAATATGATAACCGGCGCCGCAAGGGCGGAAGCCGCATTGCTCGTCATTGACGCCCATGAAGGGATACAGGAAAACTCGAAACGCCACGGTCACATGGTTTCGATGCTCGGGGTCAAACAGGTCTCCGTGCTCGTCAATAAAATGGACATGATGGGATATGACGAAAATGTTTTTGACGAGATAAAAAAAACGTACACCGGCTTTCTTAAACAAATCGGCGTCGAGCCGGTAAGTTTTATTCCTATCAGCGCGCGCGAAGGAGAGAATATCGTCGGGATTTCAACGCGTATGCCTTGGCACTGCGGGCCAACGGTTCTGGCGCAACTCGACTTGTTTGAGTGTCCCAAAGATATTACCCGGAAACCTTTTCGTTTCCCCGTGCAGGAGATATATAAATTCACACGGAACAACGACGATAGAAGAATCGTGGCCGGCACGGTGGATTCCGGCTCGGCGAAAGTGGGCGACGAAGTCATATTCCTTCCGTCGCAAAAAAAATCTTTTATAAAATCAATCGAAGCATTCAATTCGCCGCCCAAGACCGCAGCCCGCGCGGGAGATGCGACGGGCTTTACGTTTATGACGCAAATTTACATCCGGCCGGGCGACATTATGGCGAAGACCTCCGAGCCGTTGCCTCACGTCGGCGGCAGATTCAAAGCGAACATATTCTGGGTCGGGCGCGCCCCGATGATAAAAGGCAAAACCTATAAATTGAAACTCGCCGCGGCCAGAGCCAATGCGCGGCTTGTGGAAATAAAACAGGCCATAGACGCGTCTGACCTCAGCACGATAGCCGGCAAACAGCAGCTCGACCGTCACGACGTCGCGGAGTGCGTTTTTGAAACGTCCAAGCCGCTGGCTTTCGACATAGCGGCCGACAATGAAGGCACCGGAAGATTTGTGATAGTGGATAATTATGAAATTGCCGGCGGCGGTGTAATTCTTGAAAATTACTCGTCCGAAGATTCTATCCTAAAACAGCACGTGCGCGCGCGCGAAAGCATATGGGAAAAAGGATTGATTGCGCCCGAGCGCAGAGCGCAGCGACAGAAACACAAGTCGAAGTTCATAGCATTTACCGGCCCCGGCGGCGTCGGCAAAAGGGACATCGCCAAGGCCCTTGAAAAAGAACTTTTCGTGCGCGAATACAATACTTATTATCTCGGAATGACCAATATAGAACATGGTCTCGACGCGGATATATCGGGCGATTCCGACGAGCGTATCCGCCGGCTCGGAGAACTTGCCAGAATAATGACCGACGCGGGCATGATATTCATAACGACCATAGACGACGCCGACGACTATGACATCGAGACACTCAAATTCCTCAACGAACCCAACGAAATACTCGTCGTTACCGTCGGGGAAAATAATTTCAGCCGCTACTCGGCCGACCTTGAAATTCCCACCCGCAAAAACCCTGAAGCGGCCGTCGCGGGCGTTCTGAAACTGCTCAAAGCCAAAGACGTAATTCTCGAATATTATCTATAAAATTTACTCGGGCAATGAAATTCCTTCCGGTGTCTCTCAATATATCCGGTAAAAAAATACTCCTCGTCGGCGGCGGGTCGGTCGCTTTGCAGAAGATAAACGGGCTTACGCGGTTTACAAAAAATATAATCGTCGTCGCGCCTGTCATTTGTGATGCGATCAAACGGCGCGCCCTGCTCTATCGTGAAAAACCGTACTCCCATAAATATCTTCGCGGCGTTTCCATCGTTTACGCATGCACAAACGACAAAAAACTCAATGCCGCCGTCTCTTCATCCGCGCGCAAAAAAGGCATCATGGCAAACGCGGTTGACGACCCCGAAAACTGTGATTTTATATCTCCGGCGATATACAAAAAAGGCCGTATGAGCGTCGCCGTTTCCTCCGACGGAAACAACGTAAAAAAATCCATCGCATGGAGAGATAAAATAAAGGATGCGCTGAAATATGGCGGTAGAAAATAAAATCAGAATTATCACCAGAAAAAGTCCCCTAGCGCTCGCCCAGACGAGAGAAATCCTCGACTCTTTTCCCGGCATCCCTCATAAAATTATAGTCGTCGAAACCTTGGGCGACAGGAACAAGCAAATTCCTCTGTCGTCGGAGGAAGTGCCGGGCGATTTTTTTACGAGGGAACTCGACGACGCCGTTTTGCGGGGGCGGGCCGACGTAGCAGTTCATTCCGCCAAGGATTTGCCCGCTCCTCTCAAAGCGGGGTTGGAAGTCATAGCGCTTACTAAGGCCGGGGATTCGTCCGATTCACTCGTTTCCGGCGATAACCTGCCCTTGAAGAAACTCAAAATCGGCGCGAGGGTCGGCGCGAGTTCCGAGTCAAGAAAGTCCCAACTGCTCGGAATAAGGCCGGATTTGAAAGTCGTTTCCGTCAGAGGAGTCATCGAAGAAAGATTGTTCCTCGTCGAAAGTGGAAGGATAGATGCTCTTGTAGTAGCGACCTGCGCCCTTAAAAGGCTGGGGCTTGCTTCGAGGATAACCGAGATATTGCGATTTCAAACCCATCCGCTGCAGGGGATGCTCGCGGTAACGGCAAAAAACTCCCGCGCCGATATGAAAGTGTTTTTCAGTAAAATAGACGCGCGGCGGTCTTGGGGAAAAGTGTACATAGTCGGCGCGGGCTCCGGCGGGCGCAATCTGCTAACTGTCAGAGCGAAAAATATTTTGGAGCGCGCCGATATAATATTTTACGACGACCTCATAGACGAAAATCTACTCGACGATTATCATTGCCGCAAGACATACATTGGAAAAAGAAAGGGAAGACACTCGTCGCCCCAATCGCGGATAAATGAAATGCTTTTTGCCGCCGCCCAAAAGAAACAAATTGTGGCCCGTCTCAAAGGCGGCGACCCTTTCATATTCGGACGGGGCGGCGAGGAATATTTATATCTCAGAGAACGGCATATTGACGTTGAAATCGTGCCGGGCATAACGGCCGCCCAAGGCGCGGCGGCGTCTGCCGGAGTGCCGTTGACGATGCGGGGGATTAGCCGGCAATTGTGTTTTTTAAGCGGCCATTATGCGGAAAATATTCTGCCCCGCCCGAGAGAAAAAGACGCCGAAACAATCGTTTTCTATATGGCCGCGTCGAAAATCACGGAGGTGAAAAACTCTCTACTGAAACGCGGGTTTGACGCGGATACTCCGGCCATTCTCGTGCGCAAGGCAGGGTTTTCCGACGAAAAAGTGACGGCGACGGACATACAAAATATGGCCGCCGCCCGTCAAAAATCTCCCCTCGCGGTTATCGTCGGAAAAACCGCGGGATTATACGCCCCGCGAAACAAAGTTCTCTTCACCGGACTTGACCCATATAATTGTTTTGTGCCCGGCCGCCTGATTCATTATCCGTTGATAGAAATACGGCCGATTTCTTTCGACGCGGACATAAAAAATTACGACGGGATTGTTTTTACGAGTCGTTCCGCCGTCCGGATTTTTTGTCTCAGACATTCAATTTCGAAAAAGCATAAAATAATAAGCATAGGCCCCCAAACATCCGGTGAATTGAAAAACTACGGATATAAAGTGGATTATGAGTCCGAGTTTCCGGATTCGGATGTTTTGGCGGGTTCATGGAACGCCCTGGCGATAAAAAAATTGAAACTCCAAAAAGTGTTGTACCCGTGTTCTAACTTATCCGACAACGAGATGCATTATCTACCCGCCGTCGAGGCAAAAGTCGTTTATAAAACCGTGGCCCAAAAGCAGCCTCGGTTGAATCTTAAAATGTTCTCGGGCGTGGTTTTCAGCAGTTCTTCGACGGTCGAGGCGTTTATTAAAATATACAAAACGATTCCGAAACATCTCGTCCTTTTTGTTTACGGCAGGCATACAGCGGCAAAATTGGCCGAAAGGGGATATGAAAAAAATGTTCAAACGGTTTCGCCCGAACAGAATTGACGAGAAAACCCGTCTGAGACACCGGGAGACATTCATAAAAAAATCGGATTTCATCTGGCCTGTATTCCTTGTCCCCGGAGATAATATCGTTCAAGAAATACCGTCTATGGACGGTGTCTTCAGATATTCCGTCGACAGGTTGCTCGAGCCGCTCGGACAACTCGTCGGAAACGGTCTAAAGTCGGCGCTGCTTTTCGGTGTTCCCGACGAAAAAGGCGTCGAACAGGCATATTCTTCCGACGGCTTCGTGCAGACTGCGATTTCTTCGATCAAAAAAAACTTTCCCGCCCTTGAAATAATCACCGATGTTTGCCTGTGTTCTTATACGCCCGACGGTCACTGTCATATCGGCGACAACGACAGGACATGTGAGATTCTCGCGCAAATCGCGCTGAGTCACGCGCGCGCAGGAACCAACGTAGTCGCGCCTTCGGATATGATGGACGGCCGTGTGCATTTCATCAAAAAAGCGCTGTCGGAAAACGGTTTTGCCGGCATCGGTATAATGTCGTACGCGGCGAAATACGCATCAAGTTTTTACGGGCCGTTCCGTTTGGCCGCGGATTGCGCGCCCAAATCGGGCGACAGAAAAGATTATCAGATGGATCCCGCCAACGCCGACGAAGCGCTCGAAGAAATCGCGGCGGATATAGAGGAGGGCGCCGACAGCATAATAATCAAACCCGCCTTGAGTTATCTCGACGTCGTTGCGAAAGCGAAAGCGAGGTTCAACGTTCCGGTAGTGGCATATAACGTCTCGGGCGAATATCAGATGCTGAGGCGCGCCGTTGACGGAAAAATCGTCAATGCGGACATTATCGAAGAAGTTTTAACCTCCATCAAGCGCGCCGGCGCCGACAGAATTATTTCATATTTCACGCCGCAAATTTTGAGGAAATCGGAAGGATAAGAAATTTATGCGCGTCACGGCAAAATCGCAAATCGCTTATCGGGAGGCGCTCAAATATATTCCCGGCGGAGTGAATAGTCCCGTCAGAGCTTTCCGGAGCGTCGGCGGCAATCCGTTGTTCGTCAAAAAGGCCTCCGGCGCGACGCTCACGGACTTAGACGACAATACTTACACGGATTATTGTCTGTCGTGGGGAGTTCACATACTCGGACACAACGCCGCAAGCGTTAACCGCGCGGTGCTCGCCGCCCTGAATAACGGCTCGTCTTACGGCGCGCCGACTTTGCTTGAAACCAAATTGGCGAAAATGATAGTCGGCGCCGTTCCTTCGATAGAGAAGGTGCGTTTCGTGAATTCCGGAACCGAGGCCGTGATGAGCGCCATCCGTCTCGCGCGCGCTTTCACGAAGAGAAACGTAATTCTGAAATTCGACGGATGTTACCACGGCCACGCCGACCATCTGCTTGCCTCGGGCGGCTCCGGTTTGAGCGAATTGAAACGCAGTTCCTCCGACGGCGTGCCGCGCGAGTTCGTCGGACTGACCGCGAGCGTTCCGTTCAATGACCGTCGAGCCGTTCAAAAAGCGTTTGCCCGCGACAGGGGCAAAATAGCGGCGGTTATCGTCGAGCCGTCGCCGGCCAATATGGGCGTCATACTTCCGCGCGACGGCTTTCTCGATTTTTTAAGAAAAATAACCCGCGCCGACGACTCTTTGCTGATATTCGACGAAGTCATCACGGGTTTCCGTTTAAGTTTGAGCGGCGCTCAGGGTTATTACGGCGTAACTCCGGACATCACTTGTCTGGGCAAAATAATCGGCGGCGGGTTGCCCGTCGGAGCTTTCGGGGGGCGAAGCGAAATAATGGATTTACTCTCTCCGACCGGGCCGGTTTATCAGGCGGGAACGCTCTCGGGAAATCCATTGGCTATGGCGGCCGGCATCTC
>JASEHK010000092.1:0-421 GCA_030018875.1 Endomicrobiia bacterium
CTGTTTTCTATCGTCATTGCGAGGACTCCGATGGCCATCGGAGGACGAAGCAATCTCCATTCGGCGAGATTGCTTCCCCCGCCTATGGCGGGGTCGCAATGACATTTAACCCTATTTTTTAACAGCCAGAACCCTTACGGCCTCAAGAGCCGTGACGGGGTCCTCGTCGAAAGCGAGTTCGCGCAAAATATTTTCGTCTTGAGCATCAAGTTGGAAATACGAGAACGCCTTTGCCGCACGGGCGCGGGCCTCTTTCTGGGCTCCGCGCTCGGCGAGCGCCTTGACAAAATCCTTGCCGGAATAGTCGCCGAGTTTCGCCAGTGATTCGCAGACCGCCAGGCGCACGACGATGTTCTCGTCGGAAGCGTATTTCTTCAAAAACGCCGCGCTGTCCTTGTCTTTTATTTCGCCCAGAGCCAGA
>JASEHK010000092.1:431-6164 GCA_030018875.1 Endomicrobiia bacterium
CGGCCGCCTCGCGCAGGCTCTGGTCTTTCTCGTTCAAAATCATCTCTCTGATATTAGGCGCGGATTGGGCGTCGCGCAGAATGCCCAGCGAACGCACGGCGCTTATCTTGACGTCCTTATCCCAGTCGGCCATGCGCTCTCTTAAAGCGCTCAATGCCTCGAGGGCACCGAGCTCGGCGACGGCTTCGGCGGACTTGGCGCGCACGGCTTTCTCGGAACTTTTGAGACCTGCGATGAATATGTCGGCGCCTTTCTTGTTGCCCATTTTCGCCAGCGCCATCCATGCCGCGTCCGCGACACGGGCGTCGCCGTCTTTTGTGGCGTCTTCAAGTTGTTTGATTGAAGATGTGTCTTTTATATCGCCGAGAGCGGCGATTGCTTTTATCCTGTTGTTCTGAGCGGTGAAATATTTTACACGCTCGGAAATCGTCGGAGAACTCGAGAGTTTCGACACGGTGAAAGCGAGTGTCTTAAGGTGCGACACTCCCGCGCGGTCGTTCAGCGAAACAAGCGCGCGAACGGCCTGTATCTTAACGTTGACGTCTTTGTCATCAAGAGACGCCTTCACGCGCGAAGCCGAAAAAACCGACGGGCGCTCACGGATTATCTCAAGCGCCCTGATGCGCATGTCCGACGAAGGATTTTTCAAGGCCGAGTATATCGCCTCTATGTATTCGTTTGATTTCTGCGCGGCGGCGGGACTCGCCGACGAAGATGCTGACGAAGGCGACCCCTTTGCCGCAACCATAGGAGTGGCGAGCGGTTTACGGGAGGACACGGTCTCCACTGCGAATGAGCGGGCTATGAAAAACACAAGCGCGACCGCGACCGCCAAGACAGAGGTCTTAACCAAGATATCTCTCAAAGAATCTCTTTTTTTCATCAGCGTAAGCCCCACGGAATACGGCGTCTCTTATTACGGCCATTAATTTTATCATAAAAAAAATATTGTGCAAACTCAGGAGCCGGCCGGCCAGAAACTCGCCCGAGCGAAAAAGGTGACTTATGAAAGCGCGGGAGTACCGACGGCACGCCGCGCACCGGCAGTTTTCGTCAAGAGGCCCGAAATCCGAGCGGAACCGTTCGTTAGTAATGTTCAGTTTGCCCGAAAAAGTAAACGCCTGGGCGTTTCGGGCATTGCGGGTCGGGAGCACGCAGTCGAACATATCAACGCCGCGCTCGACGGCCTCCCAGATGTCTTCCGGCGTTCCGAGCCCCATAAAGTATCTGGGGCTCGAGGCGGGCAGTTTTTCAAGCGAGGCCTCAAGCGCCGGGAGCATCACTTCGCGGGGCTCGCCGACGGAAAGGCCGCCCACGGCATAACCGTCGAAGCCGATATCAACGAGGGCCGCCGCGCTTTCGCCCCTTATATCCGTATACATTCCGCCTTGCGCTATTCCAAACAGAAGCTGCCTTGTTCCGTCGGCGGCCGATGGGCGGCGTGATTCTTCGAAAGCATCCTTGGAGCGGCGCGCCCATCTGGCGGTAAGCTCCATCGAAGCCGCCGCATGATTTTTCGTAGTCGGATATTCGAGGCATTCGTCGAGGCACATTGATATGTCGGCGCCGGCCGTCGAGGCCTGAAAAGAAACCATCTTTTCGGGCGTCAGAAATACCTCGCCGCCATCTATGTGAGAGCGGAAACGCGCGCCCTCTTCGGTGATCTTTCTGAAGTTGGCCAGAGAAAAAATCTGGTAGCCGCCCGAATCCGTCAGCAAGGGTCCCTTCCACGAAATAAAATCGTGAAGCCCTCCGGCCTTATCCAGGATGTCCGGCCCGGGGCGCAGATACATGTGATATGCGTTATTGAGGATGATTTCGGCGCCCAGCGCGATGACATCCTCGACGGAAAGGGTCTTGATTGTGCCATGCGTGCCGACGGGCATGAAGACGGGCGTGCGGATTTCGCCGTGCGGAGTGCGCAGAAGGCCAAGGCGGGACTTCGTTTTGTCGTCGGATTTAACGACTTCGAAAATGTT
This sequence comes from Endomicrobiia bacterium, assembly GCA_030018875.1. GTDB lineage: Bacteria > Elusimicrobiota > Endomicrobiia > PHAN01 > PHAN01 > PHAN01. The sequence continues at coordinate 2,411 of JASEHK010000092.1, forward strand.
CATCACATGCGGGAGTTGTTGATGTAAAAGTCGAATCCGCAACCCAAGTATTTTGCGGCCTGGCGGCAGAACTTGATGCGGGCAAGGAAAGTGTCGAAGAACTCCATAATGGGGCAGATATTTTCGTCCACGTCGAGGCGCAAATATATCATGCGCTCGGCTCTCTCGACGGAAACCGCGGAGTTCAGACAGGCGTAATTGACCATGTCGTGGGAATCGAAACGACTCAGGTCTTTTTGGCGCACGCGGGCGCGATGGACGTCGGACTTGTCTCCCAAAATCACGGCGGCGCACACAGGGCTCACGGGATCCAGCCCCTTGTCCTCGTGGCTGCCGACGGCGCTTATTATCTTGATTATGTCGTCGTAGGGCATCTTGTTTTCCATGAGATTCAGCGAAAGGACGGCGCCGATTTGCGCGTGGTCTTCCTGGGAGATGGCGTTCCCGATATCGTGGAGATAGCCGGCGATCTTCGCGTGCTCGACTTCAATCTCAGGATAGCCGAGCGACTCAAGAACGTATCCGGCGGCGAAAGATGAGACCGCGGCGTGCCTGAGGCCATGGTCCTTGAAACCTATCGCCCTAAAGTTATCGTCGGCAGTCTTGAGATAAACCGCCACTTCTTTGTCATTTTTTATTTCGTCGAATTTCATAAGAGATTTTTGCTCAAGGGAGGCGGGACTACATACGCGTCAGTGCCATTTGCAGGTCTTGCCGCCGACGGTGGCCGAATCAACGACACCGCAGACTATGGTCCTGACGGGAGCTTTTTTGTCGGCGAGTATTCCTCTGGCGGAGTTTCCCTCGTCAATCACAAGAACCATATCGCCGATGCCGGCGGACAGGTTCTTCTCAACGGCAAGAACAGGCTCGCCGAGCAGTTCGCCCGTCATAGGATCGGCCGGAGCGACCAGAAGCAACTTGGCGCCATCCAGCGACTTGTGTTTGCGCGTGGCCCAAAGATTTCCGACTACTTTTGCTATGAACATTTTAGTAATCTCCGGTAGCGGGCGAAACCTGTCACGCCTTGGCGGGATTGCCATTCGCCGAATCAGCGAAATAGCAATTCCGCCGCTACACCGACTGTTTCAAATTCACTCCGTCTATGATGCCGAGTATCGCGGCGTCGACAGGAGGAGTGTCTTTAAGTCCCGTGCCGCCGATGCCGACGGCGGCCTCGCGCGAAGCCACCCAAAAAACGAACTCGCCGGCCCCGGCCCCGACGGCGTCCGCGGCAACCAGCGGGTCGCCATGAGGTTTTTTATCCCAGCCGACAGGCTGTATAAGAAGGAGTTTAATGCCTTCCAGCGACGAAACTTTTTTGGTGGCCATCACGCGGCCGATGACTTTTGCAGCTTTCATCGTCTATTATTTCCCTACCCCCTGACTACTAATCCCTGTCTACCTGTTATCTGGGCACTGTTTTTATCAAATATCTTACCAGACCGTTAAGCGTCGTCGAGATATCGAGGCCTTCGTAAGTATAATCGTTCGACCATACTACCTCGCGAGTGCCGACGTCGCGCAGAGTGGCCGAGATGCCGACGATGGCGTTCGAGACTATTATCTGATTGTCCTCTTTGAGTCCGAATGCCGAGCCGAATGAATAAATACTCGAACCGGGTATCTCTGTAAGATTCTGATTGACGATTCTCTGCTCGCCGGGCTTCTGCAACATTATCAGATACCTCTTTTCGGGATTATAAGTTCTGACGCTTCCGCCGACAATGGCGTCGGCCGACGAGGCATCGTCGGTAACGCTGTATCCCGCGCGTATAAATTCTGAGACGAAAGCGTCCCTGACGACGGCGCCGGAGTTTTCGAAAGTCGTGACGGGTTTAAACTCCTCGACGTAAATCCTGCGAATCGAAGAAAAATTGTAACCGGCTTTATATGACGCTCTCGGAGTCGCGCAACCGGAGAGCAACATTGCCGAGACCAATAATAGCGTCAGAGCCGAGACCGCGAAGTCCCGAGAAAAACCGCGGCGATAAGTTGTGAGGGAGACAGGCGTTTTCATTTTTTTATGCCGAGCAGGATTTCAATCTGCTCAATGTGCCTGACGGCTATTTCCCTGAACTTTTTGTTTCGCGCGACGCTCAGGAACATTTTCCATTCTTCAAGCGCCTGGACGGGCATGGACTTTTTTTCGTACAGCATCGCAAGCGTGTAACGGGCCGGCGGGAGGTCGGGGTCGCGCTCAAGCGCCTCTTTGAGATTGGCGTATGAGAGGTCGTATTCGTCTCTTTGAAGATGCACTATGCCCAAAGCCATAAAACGCTCCGCCGTGGGGTTGTCGTCAACGGCGTCGTTTAAGATTTCAATGGCCTCGGCGGTCTTGCCGGCATCGGCGTATTTAAGCCCAAGTTTGAGCAGTTCATCGTCGGGGCCGCCGCGCTCGCGGGCGGAAAGTATTCCGACCGCAAACACACCGGACAAGGCGACGGCCAAAAATACGGCGTGCGCGGCTTTCAGAAGTCCGGAGCGACGGGCGATTTTCATTTCGGGGACTCTTTTTCGAGAGCGCTGATTTTGGCCGTTCTTTTTTCGTGGCGGCCGCCCTCGAACTTTGTCGCGATAAAATTTTTCAAAGCTTCGGCGGCGGTATTATCGTCGGTAAATCTCGCCCCGAGGCAAAGGACATTGGCGTCATTGTGCAGCCGGGACAACCGCGCGTGTTCGGGGGTGCAGGCGAGGGCCGCGCGGATGCCGTCAAACTTATTGGCCGCGATGCTCATTCCCAGTCCTGAGCCGCAAACAAGCACTCCGATATCGGCCTTGCCACCCGCGACGGCCTTCGAAACCGCGGCCGCAAAATCCGGATAGTCGCAAGATATCGCCGAGTCCGTTCCGAAATCGCGGACATCATTACCGAGGGAGGAAGCGAGAGCGGCCAAGGATTTCTTTAATTCGTAACCGGCGTGGTCGGAGCCGAATGCTATTTTCATCCCGCGCCTACTTTGTATTGTGGATAACTACCTAAACTTTTTGCGATACGTCTTTTAAGTTGTCCGACTGCCTGCCCTTGATATTTCAAGCGTTTTTCCCTTCCAGTCGCATCTTCGCGCTCTGAATACGCCTCATAATAAATTAGATTAAAATCCCCCTACAGGCCTTTCTTGTGTTGTTCAATACGTTCTCTCAGATTGTGCGTATATCCGATATAGAGCTCTCCATTCTTGGCAAACTTAAGTATGTAAACGTAATACATCATTTATACAAAGTAGGTGCGGGATTCATTTGGAATATTTTTTTTCTATGTCGCGAAGTTTCGCGAGGCGCCGCTCGTGTCTTCCGCCGGCGTATGGCGTCTGGAGCCACGCTTTCACGGCGGCTTCGGCCGCGAGGTCGCCGAGCATTTTGGCGCCGAGGCAAAGGATGTTGGCGTCGTCGTGCTCCGAGGCGAAGCGGGCAGTTATTTCGTTGTAGGCGCATACCGCTATTATGCCGGGAACTTTGTTGGCGGCGATGGGCATTGCGCCGCCCGTGCCGTCAATGAGAATGCCCTTGCCGTATTCTTTTCGCGCGATCGTTTCGGCCACAAGAAGCGCTATGTCGGGCCAGTCCACGGCTTCCTCGGAGTAACACCCGAAGTCGGCGACGTCGTGTCCGGACTTTTGAAGCGATTTCTTCAGAAACTCTTTTAATTTGAATCCGGAATGGTCGGAACCGATGACTATTTCCATAAATCCGTTTATATCACCACAAATCCTTAAATTGTCTCGCTCCGTGGACTATAGCCACGATTTCCACC
>JASEHK010000093.1:0-1845 GCA_030018875.1 Endomicrobiia bacterium
GTCACCCCGAACTTGTTTCGGGGTGACACTATTTGGACTTTTTCAACAGTGTCATTTTACATAAATTTGACACTGAAAAGGTTTTTTGATAGATTATTTCCGATGAAAGCGCGCCATCACATCCGACTGAGCCGTATTTTTCCAGCACTCGTCTTGGCCGGGCTTACCTGCAGTTGCGATGAGCGTCGGGACACAAAAATCTTGACACTTGCCTCGACGACCTCGACGCTGGACTCGGGTCTTTTCGACGAACTCATCCCGCCGTTCGAAAAGAAATACGGCGGCAAGGTAAAGGTCATCGCCGTAGGCACGGGACAGGCCATACGCCTCGCCCGCGACGGCAACGCCGATATTTTACTGACGCACGACCGCACAGCCGAAGAAAAGTTCGTGGCCGACGGATACGGCGTTAAGCGGCACGATATAATGCACAACGATTTTCTCATCGTCGGCCCCGACGACGACCCCGTCGGAGCCAAAGGCCTCGAAGTAACCGAAACATTGCGAGCCATCGCGCAAAAAGGCGGGGTATTTGTTTCGCGCGGCGACGACTCTGGCACACATAAAAAAGAGATTGCTCTCTGGAAAGCGTCGAACAACGAGCCGACGGCGGGGCGATACATCGAAAGCGGAAGCGGTATGGAAGTCGCTTTGAGAATCGCCGAAGAAAAACTCGCCTACACGCTCACCGATCGCGCCACGTGGCTCGCCCACAAAAAAGAACTTCCGCGCCTCGCCGCTGTCTCCGAGGGCTCGCCGCTATTGATGAACCCTTACTCGGTCATCGCCGTTTCGAGCGCAAAATATCCGTCGGTAAACCGCAATATGGCGGACAAGTTCATCTCTTTTGTAACCGGTAGAGATGGGCAACAAATAATAAAGAACTTCGGCAGAGCGAAATACGGCAAGCCGTTGTTTTTCCCCGACGTTATAAAGTAAAATCAGGACTGAATCGGGCGCTTTGACACCCTCGAATTTCAAAAGACCATTTTAAGGAGACAATTATGAAAATGATTATGAAAATCGTCGCAATATCCGCGGCAGGTTGTATTACCCTGTTCGCCCCGTCGGCGGCATCAGCGGCGAATGAAACGGCCGCGGTTTTTCCGAAGATAAAAGTCGGCGGCTTCGCCCGCGTACGGGCGGATTGGGGCATCACCGACCCCAGCACGCCGACATTCTCCGCGCCGAATGCCCGCATAGAAATAAAAGCCGCCGTGTCAAACGATGTGTCCTACGCTTTCTCGATGGACCAAACCGCTGGAACACTCAAGCTATTTGATTCTTTCTTTCGTATAAACTATTTCGATTGGTTCGATGTGAAGTTGGGGCAATTCAAGTACAATTTCTCTCTCGAACAAATTACATCCGAACCCGATTTGGAACTGATAAACAAATCCTACGTGGTTTCGGAACTCGTCTATCCGACGAGAGAAATAGGCTCGGAACTCTCCAAATCATTCAAAAATACTCCGCTAAAACCGTTTGTGGCGGTGGGCGGATTCAATGGCTCCGGCCCCAACTCAACGGCGCAAAACAACTACGGAGCCGGAACCGCGCGATTGCTCATTTCCCCGTCTCAAGGACTTACGCTCGGCGGATCGTATTATGACGCCAAAACAGGCGCTGTAAAAACAGACAAAAAACGGCACGGATTCGAGGCGGCCTACGAAAACCGCAAGGCCGGCCCGCCCGTTCTTTTTAAGGGAGAATATCTCGCCGGTCTCGACGGAAAAACAGACAAAAACGGCTATTATATGACTGTGGGATATTATCTTTTTCCGGCGGCGAAATGGAGCGCGCCACATTTTTTGCTTCTGGCGCGGTACGATTTTTTCGACGCCG
>JASEHK010000093.1:1855-6126 GCA_030018875.1 Endomicrobiia bacterium
CGCCTCAAAGGACGACGAAACATCGAGAACCACCGTCGGAGCGGTAGTCCTGCACGACGACTTCTTTTCCTTCCGTCTGAATTATGAGATGAAAAATGAAACGCCCGCGGCCGCCGACGACCTTTGGACATACCAATTCCAGGTTAAGTTTTAATGGACTTCGTTCTCGACGGTTTCAAACACGCTCTCGCGCTGATATTTCCCCCCCGAAAAGAAGTAATCGAAATCGCTCTATTGTCGCTGACCGTCTCCGGCGCGGCGACGATAACCGCCGCGATATTCGCCATACCGGCCGGAGTCGCGGTAGCGATGAAGGACTTCAAGTGGCGAAGGTTATTAATCGGCGGACTCAACGTATGGCTCGCCGTGCCGGCTGTGGCCGTCGGATTGTTCGTTTACGGGCTGATAAGCCGCAGAGGCCCGCTGGGGTTTTTGGAGATACTCTACACGCCCTACGCTATGGCGGCGGCGCAGGCATTGCTCGCCTTTCCGATAATATTCGCGCTCACCGTATCGGCTCTTAAAAATGTGGCGCGCGAAACTTCCGAACTTGCCCGCGCTATGGGGGCAAGCCGTCTGCAAACGGCGGGCGCCGTTATAAAAGAGGGGCGTTTCGCTTTCGCAAGCGCCATAATAATGGGATTTGCCCGTGTCGTCGGAGAAACCGGAATGACGCTGATGTTGGGCGGGAATATCAAAGGCGAAACGAGAGTGTTGACCACGGCTATCGCTCTGGAAACGATGAAAGGAAACTTCGAGACGGGTCTCGCGCTGGGAATTATTCTGATAATAGTGGCGCTTGCGGCCAACGCCGCGCTACAGGTCGCGCAGGGAAAATAAAACCGATATGCGGATAAGACTGGAAAATATTTTTCGAACCGTCGGCGGCGCAAAAATCCTCGACGACGCGTCCGCGTTCTTTGAAAGCGGACAAGCCAACGTAGTCATAGGCCCCAACGGCTCCGGCAAAACGACACTGCTCAAGACCATAGCCCTTCTTGAAAAATCCGACCGCGGCGAGATTTTTTTCGACGACAAACCCGTCTCGTCAACGGACTTTTCCCAAAGATTGTCAATCCACAGAAGAATCGGTTTTTCTTTTCAGAACCCGATTTTTTTCAGAACTTCCGTCGAAGAAAACCTTGTTTACGGACTTAAAGTCCGCGGCGGGAAGCCGTCGAGCGACAAAATCGCAAGCGCCCTTGGAATCGCCGGCCTCGCGGGAAAAGAGAAACTTCAGGCCGAGGAACTTTCCGGCGGAGAAAAACAGCGGCTCTCAATGGCCAGAGCCGCGATAACCGAGCCGGACTGCTATATTTTCGACGAGCCGACGGCAAACCTCGACCCTGTCGGCGCAAAGGCCGTCGAGAAAATGATGTCGGACATTTCCGACAAAGGCAAAACGATGATAGTAACGACCCACAATATGGCGCAGGCGCGCAAACTCGGCGGAAATATCTTTTTTATGAATAAAGGTCGCATCGAGGCGGGCGCCGATGCGGATATATTCTTCCGAAAACCCGTTTCCCTGAAGGCCGCCGAGTACTCTTTCGCGGAAAATGTTTTCGAAGGAGACCTTGAGGAATCCGACGGCGGGACTTTCTTCTTGCGGACGGGCGGAATAAAAATAGAAGTCGCTGCGAGCGGCCAAGGCGAATCTTTCGGACGCGATAACGGCGAGAAATCCGTCCCCGGGAAAAAAGTTTACGGTGTTCTGCGCTCGGAGGATATATTCGTGTCTCTTGCGCCCATTGTCTCAAGCGCCCGCAATTCTTTCGAAGCCATCGTCGAGAATATCTCTCCGATGGGACCGATTTACGTCGTGGAGGCGCTCAGCAAAGGCGTTCGTTTTGAAACCGTCGTTACCAAACAGTCCGTGGAATCGCTCAATCTCAAAAAAGGCTTGGCGGTTTATCTTACTTTCAAGGCCACGGCCGTCCACATATTGCCTGGATGAGAACTTCCAAAAATCCGCCGCAGCGCCTTTTTATCGTTTGAACCATCCCGCCGTTTTCTTCGCAATTCCCACCAGCATAAGCATAACGGGAACTTCTATAAGTACCCCCACTACCGTCGCAATGGCCGCGCCCGATGATAAACCGAAAAGCATCACGGACGTGGCTATGGCGACCTCAAAATGGTTCGACGCTCCGATAAGCGCCGACGGAGCCGCGTCCTCGTAACTCAGTTTCATAAATTTCGCCGCCGCATAAGTCAGAGCGAAAAACAAGCGGATTCCAAGCGCGGCGCCTCAAGCAAATACCGACGGGACGGAATATCCGCAGTCTTTGAGTATCCTCAAAAGTTCTCTTTTTTTGTCGTCGAAATTTCATGAGAACAAGTCCGCGCAAACGATAACATTTTTCTGTTCTTCGGCAAGATTGAGCGCGAACGCGATACAGGTTTTTTCGCCGCAGCGGCCGCAATTCGTCTGAGGCAGAAGTTTATACAAGTCCACGGCCGAGGGCTTCCGCCGCCGCTCATAGTTCGGCGTGATTTCAGAAAAGCGGCGCCAGACATCGTTTACGATATCTACGAGCCACATATTGAGTCTCGACGCCGCCGCTATGTCTTTTACTTTACCGGCGGCGATGCGGCGGCCGTGGAGCCCTATCATCATACCGTCCTTGACGAGAGTTATGTTTTTTCCCTCGTGGTTATAGACGGCGTTTTCAAAAATCGCATTAAGATAAGGCATAGTTGCCGAAATATCCGCGTCGAACTCGGCGATGTATCTTATCTTGCCGGATTCGGCGACGCACGGAAGCGCCGATATAATGGAAACTTTTGTCAAAAACATTTTTATTATCCGATGGATAAACTTATAGCAAACGGCAGAGTTATTGTCAACCCCCCGCGTTAATAAAGCGGTAAAAAAATCTAAATAATCTAAAATATGCCGAAAAGGAGGCCGATTTTGAAAATAAGTTTTTTCGGAATAAATCTGCTGGAAGGCAAAATAAAATATCACGACGCAAAAATGACGACGCTCGTCGAAAAATGTAATCCTGTCAAAATTTCGCCGTTTTTTGTGGAACTTGCCCGCGAGGAGTTCGCGCGCGCCGACGCCATAATCGCGACAAAAACCGGACTGCTCGACCTGTTGATACACGATATGGAAAAAATAGAAGCGCGTCTGCTCAACGCGTCGGATGAGGCCGAAAAAAATGCGCTGAAAACAGCTCTCTCTTTTCTTGAAAAAGAAACGCCTCTGTGCGACGCTACGCTCACGGAAGAAGCATCCAAATACCTCAAGATTCTTGCGCCGGTCAGCATGAAACCCGTGGCTCGCTCGACCGCGGCCAATGCCGACGCTCCGACGGCGGAAGAAACAAACGAGGCTATAAAGTCCGCCCTTGAAAAATCGGATACTATATTTTTTTATACGGCCGGGCCAAAGGAGGTCCACGCATGGCCTATCAGAAAAGGTTCAAGCATCGTGGAAGGAGCCGGAAAGATTCACAGCGACCTGGCGCGGGGATTCATTAAAGCGGATATTGTGTCTTTCGAAGATTTCCTGTCCGCGCACAATATGAACGATGCCAGAGACAGGGGGTTGGTTAAAGTTGTGGGCAGGGACTACATCATCCGCGAAGGCGACATCATAGAGATAAGATCAGGAGTGTGACGCGCGCGCAGGTATTATTTATGCGAAATTCAATAACTTCATCCCCCGCCAAAAAAAGCGCTTACCAGTCCCTTATGCGGAACCGATAAGCGCTTCAGGTCTTCCCCGCGAGCGCCGCTATTTATCGAAACGTCTGACGATTACTATGCCAACTCATCTTTCAATACGTCTACAAGCTCTTCAAAATCACGGGCCCCTAATGTTTTGCGGCCGGGATTTTCAGGAAAACTCACATTGAACGCTCCCGACGATTGCCCTTTCGGGTACGGCCCATAAATCAAAACACCTTTCGTTTCTTTGACATTTTTTGATTCCTTTACAATGTGATCCGACATATCTCGCCTCGCTTGCCGACAAAATTAGAATCAACCGACTAAATCAAATAATAATTCACCCCGTTTTCTGTCAACATCCTGTTTTCCCCGTCGTAAGTATACTGCTTTGTGGCGGCGTTGGTCAAGTTTGTGCGGTTGCCAGTGGCGTCGTAATTATAGTTATGGGAGAACAGCACGTTTTGGGCGGGGTCTTTTAACACGGCGGAGGCGATTTGGTTTAAGTCGTCATATTCGTAAGTCCAGGCGTCTCCGCCGAGATCCTGCGATACGATATTGCCCACGGCATCGTAAGTATAGTTGTGCTCTTT
>JASEHK010000094.1 GCA_030018875.1 Endomicrobiia bacterium
TCTGAGAATGGATTTCACGAGGGCCACCATGACCCGCCCGGAAAACGGCTTCAGCACATATCCGTCGGCGCAAAAGTCCTCGAGACCGGCCGATATGTCCGATACGGATTTATAATGCCCGCTTACAAGTATCACCGCAATCTTCGAGTAGGCGCGGTCATGCCTGATCATTTTTATGACGTCCCATCCGGATACGGGCGATATTTTAAGTTCCAGAATGACGGCGTCGGGCTTGAATTGGCGGAGTTTCTCTATCGGTCGGGACGATGAGTGATGCGTCATCACATTGAAGCCGCCGGCTGCGCGAAAAGATTGTTCAAGGAGCGCGGAGGCCTGTTCGTCGTCTTCGAATATAAGGATTTTTTTTACGGCGACGTCGTAGGATGCGCGCCCGGATGCGGCGATTAAGGATTGTTTGCCCGTGTCTATGGGAGGCAAATAAAATGTGACGCCTGCGAGGATTTTCTTTTTTTTGAAAGGCAAAACGCGCCCCTTGAAACCCGCTGATTTTTCGGGTTACCGGAAGCCGCGAACAAAAATCGCGCAAGCGCGGATGTCGCGGCAATCGTCGGGGGGCGACTTATACTTATTGTAGCAGTGAATTGTAACGGAATTGTAACTAATAGACAAAAGATGAAGATATTTTGACCGAAGACAACGGCGGGTTCAGACCATTTTGAAGGAGACCTTGGCGAAACGCGCGAGGTGTTTTTCCCCTAACCTTTCGACGATAACGCGGCGGGCTGCGAGGACTTCGTGTCCGGCTCCTTTGGGGAGCCCGACGACCGAGCCTTGAGCGAGCCGCGCGAGGCCGTCGAGGTATGCGGCGCGGGCTATAACCGAGGCGGCGGCGACGGCAGGATAACTTTCGGCGCGCTCGATGAGCCTGACGTTTTGCAAAGAAACTCCGGATGATTCGGATATACGAGCGCGTACGCGCGGCGCCTTACTGAAAGCGTCGGTGATTACACAAATCGTTTTCGCAAAATCGGGCAGCGTTTTCTTAAGTCCGACGGTCAAACGCCCTATCGCCTCTGCGTGCAGGCGTGCCAGAAGGGTGTTTAGGTTGCCACCTTTCGAGCGCTCCAAGGCATACGCGCGGTTATATTCTGCGGGGTCAAGAACAATGAGAGCCACGCGAAGAGCGAACGCGGACTTTATCCGGTCTGCGATTTTAATGGCCGACTCGTCCGAGAGTTTTTTTGAATCGCGCGCGCCGAGCGCAATGATTTTCTCGTCGGTGCGCTCGTCCGACAAAAACGCCGCCACGGCGAGCGGCCCGAAGTAATCGCCCTTCCCCGATTCGTCGGAACCTATGTAGCGGCCGACGGGCGATGATTTTATCGTGCCGGCGGTTGCGGAGCGCCCGCCGTTTTTGAACGACGGCGCGTAACGCGCAAATCGTTTTTCGACCGCCTTTATTAAGTCCGCCGAACGTCCCTGCGCGACTATGGCCGTGCCTTTCTTGCCGAAGTAAACGTTGACGACGCCGCGTTTTGCGCCGAGGGATATGTCGAGCCGCTCGCCGTAGGGCAACGGCGAACGGGATACCACTTTTATTCCCTCCGACGAAAGTCCGGCGGCGACATCGTCCGGCGATAAGCGCGACGGTTTTATTGAGTTTCGCATAAACAATTTATGACTCGGGCTTGAGCGGCCTCGTCATAAGCGATGAAACGGCCTTGCGGGGATCTTTGCCGCCAAAAAGTATGGCGCGGACTTCGTCGGCAATCGGGGTATCGAGATTAAATTTTTTCTTCAAAGATTCGATGGCTCGCGCGGCGTAGACGCCTTCGGCGACCATGGTCATTTCAGAGAGAGCTTTTTTCAGCGACAAGCCGCGGCCGACCATCTCGCCGAGACGGCGATTGCGGGAATGGAGCGAGTAGCAAGTCACGATGAGATCGCCGACACCGGCAAGACCCGCGAAGGTTTCGCGCTTCCCGCCCATAGCCACGCCGGCGCGCGACATTTCGCTCAAACTTCTCGTCACTAATGCGGCCTTGGCGTTGTCGCCGAGATTGAGACCGTCGGCTATGCCGGCCGCTATGGCGTATATATTTTTAAGCGCCCCGGCTGTCTCGCAGCCGGCAACATCGCTGTTGGCGTAAACTCGGAAGTTTTCCGTGAAAAAAACCCGCTGTGTCGTCGCGGCGAAGGCCTTTGATTTCGAGGCCGCCACGACGGCCGTAGGTACCCGCCGCGTGACATCCTCGGCGTGAGACGGTCCGCTGAGAGAGGCGACGCGCCGCGATGCGAATATTCTTTTCGCCATTGCCGAGGATGAGGCCGCTCCCTTCTTGCCGACGAAACCTTTCGTGGCTATCACCAAACCCGGCCGCTTCGCGGCGCGGAAAGCGGATGATTTCATTGTGGCAACAGCGGCTTTGAGCGTGCTCTCGAACGCGAACGAAGGAAGCGCCGATACCATCAAGTCCGTCGGAAAAACATCGGCGAGACGCGAGGTCACGCGAACCGACGCGGGAAGCGTGAATCCTTTAAGATTCTTAAGAGTCCTTGATGACGACAACTTCGCCGCCGCGTCTTTGTCGAACTCCCAGAGAACGACATCGTATTTTTTTGAGGCGAGGTGCGCGGCAAGTGTCGCCCCCCAAGTCCCCGCGCCGAGAACCGAAATCTTCCGGACAGTATCTTTTGTAACGGTGTCTTTCATAAAGGAGTTTTCATTTCCTCTTTCATGGCGAAACGAGTTATGTTCGAGCGATGTCTTATTATTATCACAAGCGCGGCAATTGAGGCCGCCGCGACTGTTGCTGGCGGATAGCCGGCGAGCAATGCGACCGGAGGCACTATGACGGCGGCGGCGACCGACCCGGCCGAAACGTATCGGGTAAGTCCGTAAACGATCGCGAAGACCGCGAAACCGACCGCGACGGCCGTCGGGGCGAGCGTTGCGAAAACTCCGAGCGCCGTCGCCACGCCTTTGCCGCCTTTGAACTTCAAAAACACCGTGTATGTGTGGCCCGCGATGCAGGAAAGCCCGGCGAGCGCGGCGACCAGCGAAGGGTCAGCCGAGGAGTTTCCGAACAACTTAGACGATATGACAACGGCTCCGACGCCCTTGACGGCGTCGAGAGCCAGCGCCGCCGCTCCGGCGAATTTTCCGACGGAGCGATAGACATTCGTGGCGCCGGGGTTGCGCGAACCGACTTCGCGGATGTCAACGCCTGCGAATAACTTTGCGACGAGCCACGCAAACGGAACCGCTCCCAAAAAATATCCGAGAACCGCTGCAAGCAAGTAGGGCGTCACTTTCTTGTCTCCCTTTTGAAGACGAGCTTTAACGGAGAGCCCTTGAGAGGATACTTGTCTCTTATGCGGTTCGCCAGAAATCGCTTGTACGAAAAGTTCACCAGAGACGGATCGTTCAGGAGCATTACGACCGTCGGAGGAGCGCTCGAAACCGAAATTATTTTTCTGACGGAAAGTTTCTTCGCGCCGCGCAAGGCGGGCTGCCGAAGAATCGCGTCTCGGAGAATTTCATCGAGAGCGCGGGCGTCCAAAACAAAGTTGTAGGCCTCGTATGCCGCGAGTATTTCCTCGACGAGAGAGTCCACTCTCATCCCCGTGGCCCCCGAAATCGAGGTGAACCGCGCGTAGGCAAGAAAGTTATATTTGCGGATGAACTCATCGGCCAATCGTTTGAAAAGTTCCTCGCGGTCGCTCGCGGCGTCCCACTTATTGAACGCGACGACACAGGCCTTCGAAGACTCGGCAACGAGCCCCGCCAAAGCCTCGTCGGCCTTGGTTATACCCTCAAGCGCGTCCACGAGCAGCACGGCCACATCCGACTTCTCCACGAACTTGTTCATGCTGACATACGAAAGATACTCGAGCGTTTCCTCAAACTTTCTTTTTCTGGCGATGCCCGGAGTATCGGCGAACAGAAGTCTGCGTCCGTTTCTCTCGATGATAATATCCACGCTCTCGCGTGTAGTCCCGGGCCGATGGTCTGTCACCGAACGCTCCGTCCCCGCGAGGCGGTTCAAAAGAGTGGACTTGCCGGCGTTGGGCCGGCCGAGGATTATTATTTTCGGGACTGATTTTTCAGGAGGCGCCGAAGCCAAGTCCTCGTCGGGAGATATGAGTCGCGCGGCGGCGTCAAGGAGAGTGTCCACATTGCGGCCCGTGACCGCGCTGACGGGAATCGGTTCCCCCAATCCCAGCCGCCAGAACTCGGCGGCGGCGTTCGCGCGTTCGTCGGTGTCGGATTTGTTCGCCGCCACGATGACTTTCTTATCGAACTTTCTTAAGTAAGCGCCGATCGCCTCGTCGCCGGACGTAAGCCCGGTCTTTGAGTCCACCACGAAAATCACCGCCGATGCCGCCGACGAGAGACGCGAAGATATGTCGCGCATTTTTTTATGGACGGGGTCGGGAGGAGACGGCATCCATCCCCCCGTGTCGGCGAGTATGAATCGTTTTCCCTCCCAGTCAACTTCCGATTCTATGTAGTCCACGGTAGTTCCGGAGATGTCGCATACGAGCGCCCGGCGCGATGAGATTATGCGATTGAATAATGCCGACTTTCCGACGTTGGGCCTGCCGGCTATGACCACGCGTTCAAGCATATTTAGAAAACTTTTTTATTCCGCAAAAAGCGTAATCCAGTATTGACCATGCTGTCGCGGCGGATGATAGATAAAGGAAATATCCGACGAAAGGAGGGCGTCCGGACGTGAGCGCCGAGGGATACGAGAGTATGAAAAGCACCAGAAACATCTGGAGCACCACGGCTATCTTTCCGCTTGCGCGGGGCGTGACGTCTTTTTTATCGGTTATCAGAAAAAACAGAAACCATCCCAGCACCACCAGAAAATCGCGGCTTAGAACCAGCACAAGGAACCACCTCGGAACGAGACCAAGTCGGATCATCGTAAGAAAAGTGAAAATTAAAAGAAGGCGGTCGGCCATAGGGTCGAGAAATGCGCCTAACTGCGTCTGTTCTTTCCTGATGCGGGCTATCAATCCGTCGGCGCAGTCGCTGAGCATTATCGGAAGATATATGAATACTGTCCATCTCCAATTCTGAATGAGCCCTATGATAAATAGAGGAATGAGTATTATCCGGAGTATCGTTATTTTGTTGGCGAGAGTCATTTTTTCCGTCTTGCGGCCATTGGCGAGGACGCGGCCGAACCGGCTCTTGTGTTTTTGATGTCAAGCGCGCAGAGGCGTTCAATATCTTTTATTTTAGAGAGATTGGCAGGCGGCGCTTCTATCGAAAGCTCCACTCCCTCGTCGGTATATCGTCTGCGGGTAATTATACTCAAATCGTGTATTTCGGTCAAGCGACCCGACGAGGAATATGGGATGAATATCTCGGCGTTCTGCATTTTGGGCTCGACATATTTTGCCACAGTCGAGAGCAATTCCTCAATACCGGCGCCGGTTTCGGCGGATAGGAGCATCTTGCCGTCGCGGCGAAACGATTGCGCGTGAGACCAGGGAAGGAGGTCGGCCTTGTTGTAAACCTCTATCACCCGGGCGTCGGGGTTCAGAGAGGATATAGTTTCCGCGGCGACATCCCGTTGCCTTCGCCAATATGCCGACGAGACGTCTATAAGATGTATCACCACGAGCGATTCCTTTATTTCTTCGAGGGTGGATTTGAAGGCGTCTATGAGTTCGTGCGGCAGGTTTTGTATGAATCCCACCGTGTCGGTAAAGACCACGGCGCGGCCTCCGGGCAGGACACCTGCGCGCGAAACCGGATCGAGCGTGGCGAAAAGTTTATCGTCGGTGTAAACGGTTTTGACTCGGGCGAGGCGGTTCAGGAGGGTGGACTTGCCGGCGTTGGTATATCCCGCCAGCGCCACGGTGCAGACGGCGCTGCGGGAACGGCTCTTCCTGAGCGTGGACCTTCTCGACGCTATGGCGGCTATTTCTTTTTTGAGCCGGGCGATGCGCTCCATAATTCTGCGGCGGTCAACCTCGAGTTTTTTTTCGCCCGGGCCGCGGGTTCCTATACCGCCCGTCTGCTGTTCGAACGTGCCGAAGCGCTTGGTTATTCTGGGCAGAAAATAATTCATCTGGGCGAGTTCGACCTGCAGTTTTCCTTCGGCGGAACGGGCGCGGCGGGCGAATATGTCC
>JASEHK010000095.1 GCA_030018875.1 Endomicrobiia bacterium
GGCGCTTAAGGACGGTTTTCCCGAGGTCAACGGCCAAAAACTCACCGGGCAGGTCATTCTTCAGGACGGGGACGCAGTGAAAATGGCCGGGTTAACTTTCAGATTTTACGTAAAAGAAATCGCAAGATAAATACCTAAATCGCTTTCGAAAAACTACGCGCCGCCTTTCGGGCGGTTTTTTTTATTTATCCCCCTGAATATCAATAGGTTGACGACGGAAGGCGGGCGGTACTGACGTCTTTTTTCGCGGCGCGGGCGTCTTTTTGCGAGGCGTGTGCTTTGTAAACCAGTCGGGATATTTCGCCTATCAGGCGCATGGCGGTTTTGGGCGGGATGTTTCTGGTAAGAACACAAAGGACATAATCGCCGTCGGGCGAGTAAATTATGCCCGCGTCGTGGACGATGTCGCGCATCAAACCGGTCTTGTTCGCCACGACCGTGTCGGCGGGAAGATATCTAGGTATGCGGTTGCGATAGCGCTGGTGCTTCATTATATCGAGCATGTGGTCGGACGCCCGCGACGACACAATCCTCCCGCGGTATATTTTCTCCATCAGCATCCCCATCTCGCGCGATGTCGTAAAGTTTTCTATCCCCTGGTTTCGTCTCTTGATGTCCAGCACCCACCGCTTCATGTCCGTGACGTCCATCCCCCAGTCCATCATCTTCTCGTTGATGTAGCCCAATCCCAGAGTATCGCAAATCATATTGGTCGCGACATTGTCGCTCTCGACTATCATTCTGTAAGTAAGCTCGTCAAGCCCGATGCGGCGGCCGTAACGCGAATGCCGCAAAGAACCGGAGCCGCCGACCCGGTGACGCGAACGATAAACTATTCTTAAATCCGGAGGGATGCGATTTTCCTCGATTGCCGCCATAACACAAGCCATAATGGGAATTTTGACGAGACTGGCGCTGGGGTAGGGATCGTCGGGGCGATGATAATATTCGAAGTTGTCCAGAAGATCTTTGTAATAGAAGGAAACGACGTCGGCGCGCGCTCCGAGCGCCCCGCTTATTTTCTCGAATGCCGCGAAGCGTTCGCCGTAGTCGGCGGATATCCGTGAACGCGTCCAGAATATCCAACCCGAGGCGATGAGTATGACCGGAAGAAAAACCGCTATCTTTTTTTTCACGAGGGCGTTCTTTTCAAATTTCCAACGGCTTGAATTGTACTAAATCTTCAACGGACTTGGCAAATCCGAGCATTCGAACATCGTCAAAATGGGTCGCCATTATCTGAAGCCCGACGGGAAGTCCCGAAGAATCTGCGAGACCGCATGGCAATGAAACCGCCGGAATGCCGGCAAGGTTCACCGGAATCGTGAATATGTCGGCAAGATACATGCTTAAAGGGTCGCTAATTCGTTCGCCGATTTTGAAGGCCGTCGTGGTCGTTACTGGCGATACGATGAAATCCACTTCTTGAAACGCTCGGCGGAAATCTTCGGCGACAAGCGCTCTGACCTTTTGGGCGGCCAGATAATACGCGTCGTAATATCCCGAGGACAGAGCGTAGGTTCCGAGCATTATTCTTCTTTTTACTTCGGGGCCGAAACCGGCCTCGCGCGTCTCTTTGTACGAATCTATCAGTCCCGAGCCGGACGATGAAAGCCCGTACTTTACACCGTCGAAACGGGCCAGATTGGACGACGCTTCCGACGGAGCGATTATGTAATAGGTCGCGACTCCGTATTGCGTCCGCGGGAGCGATATTTTTTTAACATGGGCGCCGGCGCGCTCAATCGTCGAGACGGTTTTTTCGACGGCCGAGGCGACTTCCGGAGCCATAGCGCCCTCGATAAAGTATTCCTCGGGCAATCCTATCCGCAGGCCTTTTATGGGCACGCGGCTTAAATCTTCAAGCCCGTCGAGCGAGCGCGGCGAACTGGTCGAATCTCTGGTATCTCGGCCGGAGAGCACGGAAAGCACGGCGGCCGCATCGTCCACATTTCTGGCGAACGGCCCTATCTGATCCAAAGACGACGCGAACGCCACGAGTCCGTAGCGCGAAACGGAACCGTATGTCGGCTTTACTCCGACGACGCCGCAAAATGCCGCGGGTTGTCTTATCGAACCGCCGGTGTCCGAGCCCAGAGACACGCAAGCAAGATTCGCTGCGACGGCGGCGGCCGAACCGCCCGAAGACCCGCCCGGCACGTGTTGAGTGTTCCACGGGTTTTTAGTCGGAAAAAATGAAGAGTTTTCGGTGGACGAGCCCATGGCGAACTCGTCGAGATTGGTCTTGCCGATTATTATTGCGTCCTCGCGCTCAAGTTTTTGCACCACGGCCGCATCGTAGGGCGATATGTATTTATTGAGAATCCTGGAGCCGCAGGTGGTGGGTAGCCCCGATATATTTATGTTGTCCTTTACGGCGACGACAACGCCGGCGAGTTTGCCCGTCGCCGCGCCTTTCTTGATTTTATCGTCGAGAGCGCGGGCGCGGTCGCGGGCGCGGTCGCGGGCGACCGTTATGAACGACTTTATCCCCGAGTCGAGACGGTCTATCCTGTTAAGACAAGATTCCAGTATGGACGATGCCGTCGCCGAACCGCCCGACAGCGCGAGGCGAATGGCGGCGATGGTATTTGTGTTATGATTTTCCGTCATAAAGTAAAAAACCGAGATTATGAGACATAGAAGCAAGAAGTAAAAATTGCTTTCCTCTTGCCCCTGATTTTATCTTGCCTCTTGCTTTTTGCCTCTGTTTTTCCTCCAGCCGCTAACCACGAGCCGCCAGCCACTCTTTTTCATCGAGCCACTTTATTCTATGACCTTTTTGACTTTGAAGTAATCGCCGGAACGCGAAGGCGCGTTATCGAGCAGCGCCCCGCGCGAGGGCGAAGGCGCGGCCTCGTCGCGGCGCAACATATTTTCGCCGCCCGACGGAGATGACGGCCCGACGGACAAGTTCCGGACATTTTTAAGGTCGAGCTCCCCGAGATGTCCCACATAACCGAGTATTCCGTCGAGTTGGGATGAAAAAAGTTCGACCTCATCGTCGGTGAGTCTTAACCGCGCCAGATGAGCGATGTGCCGTATTTCCCGGGGCGTTATTTTTTTGTCCATATTTATCGTTACCTCCTCACGGAATCGCTTCGAAAGAAGCGTAACGGGCGTAAAATTTTCTGAGTTTGCCGTCATTGAACCTTACGGTAAGTTTAATGTCCTCGTCCACGGCCGCGACGGCCGTTACGACTCCCTCGCCGAATGTCTTATGTCGCACGCGCGAGCCGGCTCTCCATTCTCCGACGGATGACGGCCGTATGTCCGGGTCCCGGCCCCCGCCGGCAGCGGTAGCGACGGCGGACACGGAATGCCGTTCGGCTCCGTCGAAACTCTTGTCGAAAGAGCCCGCCCGGCATGACGCTGCGCCGATTGCCTCGGCGACAAAACGCGACGGCGACAGCCGCGTCGGCTTGCCGTATATTACTTTGTAATGCGAGCCGCTGACGTAAAGTCTGCGGCGGGCGCGCGTGAAGGCCACGTAGCACAGCCGACGCTCCTCTTCCATCTCGGACGAATCGCGAAAGGCCGAAGCCATCGGAAAAACACTTTCCTCCATTCCGACGACAAATACCGCGTCGAACTCCAGGCCCTTGGCCAGATGAACGGTGGTCAGAACCGCGCCGTTCTTCGCGCCCTCGGCGAAGTCCGCGTCGGAAGAAAGCGCGATGTCGTCGAGCCATCCTGAAAGCGACGGATTTTCCGAGAGTTCTTCATACTCGGCCAGGGCGCTCACAAGTTCCTTGACGTTCGCGGCGCGATTTAAAGATTCGGGTGTGTTTTCCTTCTCAAGTTCCGCGAGATAACCGGATTCCTCGGCAACTTTTTTGGCCAGCGCGGAAGGAGAAAACTTGATGGCGTCATCCCGCCATCGTATTATCTTGTCGGCGAACTCTCTGACGCGCGAAGCCGTCTTGCCCGAAAGCCCCCCGAAGGCGTCCGATATGCGCATCGTCTGAAACAGCGTGAGATTATGCGCCCGGGCGTGGGCGACTATTTTATCGAGAGTCACTGTTCCTATGCCTCGGTGAGGCACGTTTATTATTCTCTTCAGAGAGACCTCATCGTCGTAATTCTGAATAATTTTAAGATATGAAATGAGATTTTTAACTTCCTGTCTTTCGTAAAACTTCACGCTTCCGACGAGCCGGTAGGGCACGGCCTCGGCCAGGAGCGCGTCTTCCAGGAGACGCGACTGAGAATTCATCCGATACAGAACCGCTATCCTGTCCGTCGGCACGCCTTCGACATCGCTCAAACGCCTTATCTCGGAAGCGACTGCCTGCGCCTCTTCAAGATCGCTGTCGCACTCGCGCCGGACGACATCTTCTCCGTCGGGAAGACGAGTCCACAAAGATTTTGGATGGCGGTCGAGATTATTCGAAATCACCGACACGGCGGCAGAGAGTATCTGAGGAGTGGAACGGTAGTTCTGTTCAAGCTTCACCACCTTCGCCGATGGATGGTCGGAGCGGAAACTCGAAATGTTCTTGCGGTCGGCGCCGCGCCAAGAATATATGGACTGGTCGTCGTCTCCGACGACACAAACGTTGGAATGTCCCGCGGAAAGATACTTGGTAAGATAATACTGAGCCGGGTTGGTGTCCTGATATTCGTCCACGAGAACGTAGTCAAATCTTTTTTGATATTTTTCAAGGATGCCGGCGTCGCCCCTGAATCTCTCGACGACTTTAAGTATCAGGTCGCCGAAATCAAGCGCGGCAGAGAGTTCGAGTTTCTTGGCGTAGAGTGAATAAATCTCGGAGAATATCCGTCGGTGGACATCCGTGGAATTGAGAGAATTAAGGGCGTAGGACTCCGCGTCTATGAGTGAGTCCTTGAGCCGGTTTATTTTTTCGGCGAAGGCTCGCGGGCGATAAGTTTTGTCCTCGGCGAGCCGGAGTTCCTTGAGGATGTCTTTGACTGCTCTTCGCTGGTCGTCCTCGTCGTAAATCACGAAGTCCTCTCTAACGCCGAAAGAGGCCGCGTCCATTTTCAGAACCCGCGCGCAAAAAGAGTGAAAGGTTGATATCCACGCTCCACCGCCGTAACCGGGGACCGGGCGGGACGCCACGGCGGACGGGCCGGCCATGTCCGCCACGCGCTCGCGCATTTCTCCTGCGGCCTTGTTGGTAAATGTAATTGCCAGTATCCTCGACGGCGGGACTTTTTTTTCGCGGATAAGATAGGCGATACGACACGTTATGACGCGCGTCTTGCCTGTGCCGGCTCCGGCGAACACCACCAGAGGCCCCTCGGTGTGGATGACGGCCGCGTACTGTTGAGGATTGAGTTCCTTTGAAAAATCCATTTGACGGATATTTTAGCAAAAAAATATTCATAACCTCTCTACCTTTCTACCACTCTACCTCTCTACCCTATCTTTTACATCAATCCCGCGCCCTTCATACTCGTGAACTCCGAAGCGGTTACGATGATATGGTCGAGCACTTCTATGCCGAGAATCAAACCGGCGGATACGAGCCGCTTGGTGAGTTTTATGTCTTCCGCCGACGGAACGGGGTCTCCCGACGGGTGATTGTGCGTGAAAATCACCCCCGCGGCCGAATGCTCTATGGCGCTCTTAAAAACTTCTCTGGGATGCACGAGCGAGGCCGACAGAGTCCCTATCGAAACAAATTCCCTGTGGATGACTTCGTTGCGGGCGTTGAGATAAAAAACTACGAAATGTTCTTTTTTCTTAGCGCGGATTTCGGCGGCAAGAGGCAGGATGTCGGTGGGCCTTTGGATTGAAGCGGGGTTTGGAGCGCGCCCCCTTATGGCGAGTTCGGCGGCCGACGCTATTATCGAGGCCTTGGCCGCGCCGATACCCTTTATTTTTTGAAGTTGCCCCGCGCTCATCGCCACGAGTTCAGGCGCGGGATAATTTTTAAGTATTTCCTTGGCGAGATCGAGCACATTCTTGCCCTTATAACCCGTGCCCAGAATTATGGCCAGAAGATCGGCGTCGCTTAACGCGGCCGCGCCTTTGGCGGCGAGTTTTTCACGGGGCAAATCAACTTTTTCGACGGAAAAAGGCATAACAATTCTCCCTTCCCCGCCCACACTC
>JASEHK010000096.1 GCA_030018875.1 Endomicrobiia bacterium
TGCTTGCCATTTTTTTTGTACATATAACCAACGCAACCGGTTCCACCGAAGGCGTCGAGCACTGTGTCAAAATCTAAATCTTTTGTGTAGTAATCTATCCATTTGAGGATTTTATATTTGCTTCCTTGATAGCGAGTAGATGGTAAAACGCCAGCGTTTTTCGTTGGAATCTCATTGAATAATTGTGACTGCTGTTGTTTTACGCTTCTCATAGCTAAAGATTTTTTATGTTGCGATATTTCAAATAATCTTTGAGGTTTGAATATGGAGGCCGTTTCAGCTTCGCGCTCCGTGCCATTTCCAGTGTCATATAATTTATCCAGTAATCATCAAAAACCTTAACTCCCAGCGTAGAAAACGGCCCCGTTCCTTCTTTTAATTCGCTCATCTTTACACAAGAACCGATATTTTTTGTATTCCCACTTCCGGGCCGATCTTTGGCAATTCTGTATTTTTCTTGAACAAGAAAATCAAAATCCTTCACTACCGACAAAATATCTTCCAAGTCATCAATGGTATAAACTTTATTTTCGTCTATCAGTTCTTCTTGTTGGGCATAGATAATGCCGAGAATATAATGTTTATCATATTCTTTGTATGGAAAAGTGATATTTTTCTTTGAATCCCTATAACGAAAATATCCAGTGAAAGCTCCGAGCGTAAAACCTGAAATTGCTTCATGATTTTTTCTATAAGTGCTTTTTAGGTCAAGAGCGATTTTCTTTTTATCTTTCGTAACGAAAGTAACATCGGGATAATGATTTTGTTCCGCAGAAAAAATCATTTCGTAGCCATTCTCTTTCGCGAATTTTTGAATGACTGGAAACATCATTAACTCGATGATCTTTGAAACAACTTTTGTATCAACTGAAATAGTGTAAATGTTTTTCGTAATATCAATAAAACCCTTCACCGACCAATCACCGGATGGGGGTAGAGAGGACTTTTCTAAAATCTTCCGTGTGTTTGAGTAAATTCTTTTGAAAGTTATCTTGTTCCATAAATTCAATGCGAGCGAAAAGAAAAACTATTTCAGTATCGCGCCCGTCGAAGCGCTGGTGACAAGTTTCGAGTATCTCGATAGATACCCGTATTTGAACTTCGGTTGGGGCGCTTTCCACGTGGCCATTCTGACTTTTATATCGGCGTCGGTGAGACGCACGTCTATCTTCCTTGACGGAATATCTATAACGACGGTATCACCCTCGCGCACTATGGCGATGTGCCCGCCCTCGGCGGCTTCGGGGCTTACGTGGCCTATGCACGGGCCGCGCGTGCCGCCGGAGAATCTTCCGTCGGTAATAAGCGCAACGGACTCGGATAAACCCTGTCCCACTATGGCCGCCGTTACCGAAAGCATCTCTCTCATTCCGGGGCCGCCCTTGGGGCCTTCGTAACGTATGACGACGACGTCGCCCTTTTTGACGCGCTTCTCGGAAACCGCTTTCATTGCGAGTTCTTCCGACTCAAACACGCGAGCGCGTCCCGTGAACTTGCGCGCCTTGTCCGAAACCGCCGACTGCTTTACCACTGCGCCGTGCGGGGCGAGGTTTCCGAAAAGTATCGCTATGCCGCCTTCCTTCGAATAAGGATTTTTCACTCTTATTACTTCGGCGTCGAGTATCTTAGCGTTCTTGGCGATGTCTGTTATGTTTTTGCCGGATACCGTCGGAGACGGTTCGAGTTTTCCTTTGAGCGCCGACAAAACGGCCGGTACGCCGCCGGCATATTCGAGGTCTTCCATATAATAATCCCCGGCGGGTTCGAGTTTGACGATGTTGGGCGTGGCGCGCGATATTTTGTCGAACAATTCAAGGTCTATTTTGACGCCCGCTTCGGCCGCGATGGCCGGAAGATGCAGAACCGTATTCGTGGAACCGCCCATAGCCATATCTACGACGATGGCGTTCTTGAACGCGTTGAGCGTGAGTATTCTTCGGGGTGTTACATTTTCTCTGACGAGCCGCACGATCCTCTGTCCCGATTCGTAGGCGATGCGGCGTTTCTTCGACGACACGGCCAACGCCGAGCCGCAGCCTTCAAGAGACATTCCCATCGTTTCCGTAAGGCAGGCCATAGTGTTCGCCGTGTAGAGTCCTTGGCAAGAGCCCGCGCCCGGGCAAGCCGATATTTCAAGCGCGGCGACTTCTTCGTACCCGAGTTTTCCGGCCTGAGCAAGGCCCACTGCTTCAAAAGTATCTCTGACGAGCGACCGGCGTCTGCCTTTGTATCTTCCCGTCATCATCGGGCCGGCCGTTACCACTATCGAAGGAATGTTCAGTCGGGCGGCGGCCATAAGCATACCCGGGGTGATTTTGTCGCAATTTGTAAGGAGCACAAGTCCGTCGAGAGAATGCGCGCGCGCGACGACCTCGACGGTGTCGGCGACAATTTCCCTCGACGGAAGAGAAAAATGCATTCCGGCGTGGCCCATCGCTATGCCGTCGCAGACCGCCGGAACTCCGAAAATAAACGGAACTCCGCCCGCCGCGGCGATACCGCGCTCGATGTATCTCTCAAGGTCGCGCATATGGATATGCCCCGGCACAAGGTCGCTAAAAGACGACGCGAGCCCTATGAAAGGTTTGCCTATGTCGCTCGGAGAAATGCCCGTGGCGTATAAAAGACATCTATTGGGCGCCCTTTGTATTCCCCTCTTAATCGTATCGCTTTGCATAAAATATTGACCTCCGAAAAATCATTCGAGTTCGAAAGTGAACTCCTTGGACTCGGGCTTGCTTTCTTCGGCCGGCTTGGGAGCGCGGGGGCGAGGAGACTCCGATACCGTCGGAGCGGCGTTAATATCTATCGTAATCTCTTGCGACTGGGCATGAGCCGCGCCCGATTTTTTCTTTTTATCGTCGGCTATCTCGGCTATCCTCTGCTGCGACGGCAAAATAATATCCTTCAGCGAAATATCGGGAGCGGAAGTTCTTATCTCAGGAAGGACGTTGATATTGAGGCGCGCGGTAATCTCTTTGAGGAAAATCGCCGTAAGTCCGGCGACTATCAAAAGTATTTCGAGTATGACTATGTTGACGTGGGTCTTGGAGAAATTCATAATTTTTCTCCCTCATTAAAAATCTCTACTGTAAAACAGAGAGCCTATAAGTAAGAACGTTGTCATTCCCACGAAACTTGTCCCCGCATGTTTTTAGCGGAGAGTGGGAATCCAGTCTTTTCAATGTGTTGTAAAAATTTCTGGATTCCCGTTTACACGGGAATGACGACTTTCGTAAGATACCCACCTTCTTACTTCTCGCTTCTTGCTTCTACAAAAAAGGGAATGTTCCGGCACGTCATATTTTTTTCTGCCTGTCCTTAAAGAGTTTGTATTCGAGCGCGTCGCAAAGAGCCAGCCACGAAGCCTCGATTAAATTTTCGGAAACTCCGACCGTGCCCCATGAAGAGCGCTCGTCGGCGGATTCTATCAGAACCCTGACCGCGGCGGCGGTGCCGGAAGTCGGATTTATCACGCGCACTTTGAAGTCGCGCAAAGAAACCTCTTTTAATTCCGGATAAAAATCCTCGAGGGATTCGTGCATGGCCTTGTCGAGCGCGTTGACGGGGCCGTCGCCTTCGGCCACCGTATATTTGAGATTTCCGCCGACTTCGAGTTTTACCGTAGCCTCGGTTACCAGGCGCCCGTTTCTGTCGCTCTCGACGATGGTTCTGTAACTTTTCAGATTGAAGAACGGGCTGTATTTGCCCATGGTCTTAAGAACCAGCAGAGCGAAAGAACCGTCGGCGTCTTCGTATTGGTAACCCGCGGCTTCGTTTTTCTTGACGTTTTCTATCAGACTGCGCGCCGCGGAATCGTCTTGCGCCAAATTAAATTTGAGTTCTTTCGCCTTGACGAGGACGTTCGATTTTCCGGAGAGTTCGCTCACAACTATTCTGCGGGTGTTG
This sequence comes from Endomicrobiia bacterium, assembly GCA_030018875.1. Lineage (GTDB taxonomy): Bacteria > Elusimicrobiota > Endomicrobiia > PHAN01 > PHAN01 > PHAN01. The sequence goes on from JASEHK010000096.1 coordinate 3,910, forward strand.
CCGACGAGCGCGGGGTCAACATGCTCATAGGTCGAGGGATGACGCTCGACGGCGGAAACGTGTATGCCTCCCTTATGGGCGAAGGCGTTTCTGCCCACATAGGGCTGGGTTTCGTCGGGGATTCTGTTGATGACTTCATCAACATAGCGCGAAAGTTCGGTAAGTCCTTTGAGCTTTGCCGAGGAGGCGCCGATGTTGAAGCCGAGTTTTATACTCAGCGCCGGAATGATTGAGCAAAGGTTGGCGTTGCCGCATCTTTCCCCGATGCCGTTGATCGTTCCCTGCACGAGAGTGGCTCCCGATTCCACGGCGACGAGCGCGTTGGCCGCGCCGCAGGCGGCGTCGTTGTGCGTGTGTATGCCCACGGACGGGCGTTTACCGTTCGCGAAGGAGGAGCGCGGCATATTTTTTATATGCTCTACGACATCGGCGACTATCCGCGATATTTCATCGGGAAGAGCGCCGCCATTCGTGTCGCACAAAGTTATATTGAAGGCTCCCGCCGACGCGGCGCGCTTTATCGTCGAGAGGGCGTAGGCGCGGTTGGCTTTGTAGCCGTCGAAGAAGTGCTCGGCGTCGTAAATCACATTGATGCCTTTTGACAGGACAAAGGCGACGCTGTCGGCTATCATTTTAAGATTCTCGTCGAGGGTCGTGCGAAGAGCGCGCGTAACGTGCATGTCCCATGTCTTGCCGAAAATCGCGGCGGCGGGGGCGCCCGATTTGACGAGCGCGCGAAGGTTTGGGTCGTCGGAGGCCTTGTTGCGCTTGTAACGGGTGGAGCCGAAAGCCACGAGCCGCTGGCGGATTTCCTTTATGCGCGAGGCGCGGCGAAAAAACTCCTCGTCGGTCGGGTTGGAGCCGGGCCATCCGCCCTCTATGTAATCCATACCGAAAGCGCTCAAACGGCGGGCGATTTTGAGTTTGTCGTCAACGGTAAAAGAAACGGCGGCGCTTTGCGAACCGTCCCTGAGCGTGGTGTCGTAAAGTTTTATTTTCATCATTATTATTCAGGATTAAGGATTAAGTCGCTCACGGAGTTCACTTTAAGAATAATGTGGCGGCGGATGTAAATCCACCAAATGATGTCGGCTTACGCCGACCGCTACTTAATCCTTAAGTTTTTCGTTTTTACTTAATCCTGCCTTTCTTAAGTTTTTCTCTCCCAGAGCGAATGCTTTATGCAAAGCGCCGACGGCTTTATCAACCTGTTTTTCGGACACGATACAGGAGACCTTTATCTCGCTCGTCGAAATCATTTCTATGTTCACTCCGGATGACGCGAGTGTGGCAAACATTTTGGCGGCGACGCCGGGATGGCTTTTCATCCCCACTCCTATTATGGAGACCTTGGCGGCGGATTTATCCTCGATGACGCCCGAGGCGCCCGCGCGCTTTTTGAGCTTGCGCAAAATCTCCGCTGACTTTTTGGCGTCGGCGCGGCTTACGGTAAAAGAAATGTCGTTCGATCCCTGACGGGCGGCAGACTGAATTATCATGTCCACGTTTATGCCCGCCAAAGCCAACGCCCCGAATATCTTGGACGCTATGCCGGGGCGGTCCGCGACATCGAGTATTGAGAACTTCGCCTGATTTCTGTCGAAAGTGACTGCTCTTACAACGGCCGCTTCCATCTGTTTCTCCTTGTCGGGTTCTTGTGTTATAAGTGTGCCGGCCGACTTGACAAAACTTGAGAGCACGCGTATGTTCACGCCGTATTTCTTCGCGACCTCGACGGAACGTCCCTGCATTACCTGAGCGCCGGTGCCGGCCATTTCGAGCATTTCATCATAAGAGATGATATTTATCTTGCGCGCGTCGCGCGCCACCCGCGGGTCGGTCGTGTAAACCCCGTCAACGTCGGTGTATATCTCGCATTCGTCGGCGCCGAGAGCGGCCGATAGAGCAACCGCGGTAAGGTCCGACCCGCCGCGGCCCAGAGTAGCGATGTCGTCGTTCGGATTGCGCCCCTGAAAACCGGCCACTATGACGACATTGCCGCCGGAAAGTTCGCGCTTTATTTTCGTGGGAATTATCTTCGTGATGCGGGCCCTCGTATGACAAGAGTCGGCATAAATTCCCGCCTGAGAGCCCGTCAGGGATATCGCCCCGACGCCCCGCGCTTTAATGGCCATTGTAAGAAGCGCTATGG
>JASEHK010000097.1 GCA_030018875.1 Endomicrobiia bacterium
AGTCAAAGTAGGAATCAACGGCTTCGGAAGAATCGGCCGCCTCGTGGCGCGCGCCATCATCGAAAGAAACGACAAAGATATCGAACTCGTCGCCATAAACGACCTCACCGACGCAAAAACCAACGCGCACCTTTTCAGATACGATTCAGTTCACGGCCGTCTCTCGGCGGAAGTAAAGGCCGTATCCGAAGACGAAATCCAAGTAAACGGCAAAAAAATAAAAGTGTTCAAAAAGAAAGACCCCGCCGAAATCCCCTGGAAAGACCTCGGCGTCAACGTCGTAGTCGAGTCAACCGGACTTTTCACCGTCAAAAAAGACGGCGTCAACAAAAAAGGAAAAGAAGTCAAAGGAGCCGAAAACCATATCACCAAAGGCGGCGCCAAAAAAGTCATAATATCCGCTCCCTCCGAGGGCGAAGACATAACCATAGTAATGGGCGTCAATGAGGACAAATACGACCCCAAAAATCATCATGTTGTCTCCAACGCTTCCTGCACGACAAACTGCCTGGGGCCGGTGGCCAGGGTCATCAATGATAAATGGGGAATAGTAAAAGGTCTGATGACGACGATACACGCTTACACGAACGACCAGAAAGTTCAGGATATGGCTCACTCGGATTTGAGACGCGCCCGCGCCGTCGCGGTTTCTATGATACCGACGACGACGGGCGCCGCCAAGGCCATCGGGCTGGTCATTCCCGAACTCAAAGGCAAGCTCGACGGCTTTGCCATCCGCGTGCCGACTCCCAATGTTTCCGTGGTGGACCTCACCATCGAGTTGGCCAAACCCGCAACTGCCGAAGAAATAAACGCCGCGCTTAAAGAGGCCGCCGAAGGCAAAATGAAAGGCATACTCGGATATTCCGACGAGCCGCTTGTGTCCGTGGATTACAATCACTCCGACCTCTCGTCGGCCGTGGACGCCAAAAGCACCAAGGTCATCGGCGGCAACTTCGCCAAAGTGCTTGCGTGGTATGACAACGAGTGGGGCTACTCCTCGCGCGTCGTTGACCTGATAAAATATATGGATAAAAAGGGAATCTAACAGCGGGGTCGGCAAAAAAAATGGGCAAACTATCCGTCAGAGACGTAGACATAAAAAACAAAAAAGTTCTCATGCGCGCGGACTTCAATGTTCCGCTGGATGAGTCCGGCAAAATCACCAACGACAAACGCATACAGGCCGCGGTTCCGACGATAAATTATATCATCGAACAGTCCTGCGCGTCTTTGGTTTTGATGTCGCATCTGGGGCGGCCCAAAGGCAAGGCCGTGCCTTCGATGTCGCTGGCTCCCGTGGCGAAACGACTCTCGGAAGCGCTGGCGCGTGAAGTCAAGTTCGTCTCCGAGTGCGTTGGACACGAGGCCGAACATGCCGCCGCTTCGCTTAAAAGCGGCGAGATACTTCTCCTTGAAAATCTTCGTTTCCATCCGGAAGAGGAAAAAAACGATACTGAGTTCGCAAAAAAACTCTCCAAGTTGGGCGAGGTGTTCGTTCAGGACGCTTTCGGCACGGTCCACAGGGCGCACGCCTCTACCGTCGGCATCACGGAATATATGGGCGTTTCCTGCATGGGATTTCTCGTCGAAAAAGAGATAAAGTTTCTGGGCGAGGCGATGAAAAATCCCGCCCGTCCTTTTGTCGCCATAATCGGCGGGGCCAAAGTATCGGACAAAATAGCGCTCCTCGAAAACCTTGCCGACAAGGTGGACGCGCTCGTAATAGGCGGCGCAATGGCCTATACGTTTATGCTCAACAAGAAGATCGGCGCGGGACTTTCTCTCGTCGAAAAAGACAAAGTCGCTATGGCGGGGGCGATACTCGAAAAAGCGCTGGCTTCAAAGTGCCGGGTTCTTCTGCCGATAGACCATATCATCGCCCAAAAAATAGAAAAAGGCGCCGAACACAAGACCACCGACGGAGTGGAAATTCCGGATGGTTGGCTCGGCGTTGACATAGGCCCGTCGAGCGTCGCCCGATTATCTTCGATTATTACCGGCGCCAAGACCATACTTTGGAACGGTCCGCTGGGAGTATTTGAGATAGACGAGTTTTCCAAGGGCACTTTCGAAGTGGCAAAACTCGTCGCCTCCGCCACACAGAAAGGCGCCGTTTCCATCGTCGGCGGCGGCGATTCGGTCTCGGCCGTCAAGAAGGCCGGGCTGGACAAAAAAATCACTCACATCTCGACCGGCGGCGGAGCGTCGCTGGAATTCCTCGAGGGAAAAGAACTCCCCGGAATTGCCGCGCTTAAAGATAAATAATGAGGGTAAAGTTGCGCATAAATCCACATTGACTTTGGGAATAAAGAGGATGAAGCCCGCAATCGAGCGCATTGTCGAGGAAAAAATAGCCGAACCGCTCGGCGATACGGATGCCGGTTTGGACGTCAAAACCACCGTTAAAAGTAATCTTATCAGGCCGCTTAAAATAAAAAAAGAAATACCCGCGGAAAAAATCGCAAAAAAATACGGCGTTAAGTGGTGAGGGAATATAAAATCGTTTTTCTGTCGCCCGCCGAGAAACAACTTGCGAGACCCGATAATGTCGCGGCGCGGCGTGTTTTGGAAAATTTGCGGTGGCTGTCGGAAAATTTCGAGCGGATCGCTCCGGAATCGCCGACTGCCGGTTTGAAGGTTTTTTGAAGTTGCGAATCGGCGATGTTCGGGTGATTTACACGGCAGAAAAAGAATCTCGCAAAATCAGGGTTCATTTTATAGGGCATAGAAGAGAGATTTATAAATGATAACCCAAGAGTTCGTTCGCAAACTCGTCGTAAAAAACGACGCCAAGATAGTCCTCCTCGTGATGGACGGCCTGGGCGGTATTCAGCATCCCGAACTTGAAAAAACCGAGCTTGAAGTCGCAAAACACAACATTCTCGACATGCTCGCCGCCAAATCAGAATGCGGCTTTCACTATCCGATAGGCGTCGGCATAACTCCCGGCTCGGGGCCCGCGCATTTGGGTCTTTTCGGATACGACCCATTGCGATATGAAATCGGCCGCGGACTTCTTGACTCTCTCGGCGTGGATTTTGAGTTTCAAAAAGGCGACCTCGCCGCCAGGGGCAATTTTGCCACCGCCGCCTACGACGGCGCCATCACCGACCGCAGGGCCGGACGGATAGCATCCGACGCCTCCGCGAAAATTTGTAAAATCCTCGACGGCGCCGAGCTCGACGGCGTCAAGATATTCGTGTTGCCGGTCAAAGAGCACAGGTTCGCCGTTGTATTCCGCCCGTCCGACGGAAAAATCCTGTCCGACCGTCTTACTGACTCCGACCCTCAGAAAGAGGGCCTTAAAAATCTCGAAGTAAAACCGACGATTCCCGAAGCCGCCCCCGCCGCATCCGTCATAAACAAATTTATTTCGTATGCCGACGAGAAACTCAAAAAATCAAGCCCCGCCAACGCCGTCCTCCTGAGGGGCTTCGCCAATATGATAGACATACCGGCCTTCGGCGACGTCTTCGGCCTGAGGGCTTTATGCATAGCGACCTATCCGATGTATAAAGGCCTCTCGCGCCTCGTGGGAATGGATGTTGCCAAGGACTGCGATACGCTAATCTCCCAGTTCGAGGCGCTCAAAAAAAACTTCGACAAATACGACTTTTTCTTCGTCCACATAAAGGCCACCGACTCGGCCGGCGAGGACGGGGATTTTTCGCGCAAGGTCAAGGCAGTGGAGGATGTTGACCTTTGCATGCCGGATATTCTCTCTCTTGAACCTGCGGTTCTCGTGGTCACGGGCGATCACTCAACTCCCGCCGCGATGAAGTCCCATTCGTGGCACCCCGTTCCGCTGATGGTGCATTCAAAGTGCGCAAGGTTCAATCCCGTCGTAAAAAGATTCACGGAAACGGAGTTCATAAAGGGCTCGCTGGGCCGTGTTCCCGCTTCGAGCATAATGACGCTGGCGCTTTCTCATGCGCGGCGTTTGGCGAAGTTCGGCGCGTGATTAAAAAAAAGCAAGAAGTCAGAGGCAAGAGATAAGAAGTAAGAAAAATACGTTTTCTGACTTCTGACTTCTGCCGCCTTTGAACACAGGGAGCTAAATTTATGTATAATCTTATAAGCGCTCTTCATATTTTTGCCTCGGCCGCTCTGATACTGATAATTCTTTTTCAGTCAGGCAAGGGCGCCGGCCTCGCCGGTCTTTTCGGCGGACAAGGAGGGGCTGACCAACTCTTCAGCGCCCCGTCGGGCGGCAGTTTTCTGCGCAAAGCGACGATAACTCTGGCGGTTCTCTTCGTCCTGACGAGTTTGTCTCTGACGCTTATATCGTCGAGACGGCATTACGAAAGTGTTGCCGCCACGGAGCGCCAGTAGTTTTTTCGTCCCTGTAGTTTTTTCGGCATAAAAACAGTAAAACGCCCGGGTGGCGGAACTGGCAGACGCGTACGTTTGAGGGGCGTATGGTTCACACCATGTGGGTTCGATTCCCACCCCGGGCATAATTTCCGGAGTTTACAAATCCGTTTTCTGTCGTCGGTATTTTTGTTATGATAAAAATAAAACTTCCTTCTTTTATGTTCCCCAGGGGCAGTGTGGTAAAAGTTTCGCCGAAGGACTCTTACTCGGCCGCCGCCCAGATTATGGACAGCCAGTTCAAAAGAAAATCGGCGGATGCGCTCATAGATTCTCTCGCCGATTCCGACCCTTTCGTCAGGTCCATATCGGCGGAAGTGCTGGGCAAGATGCGCGAGCGCAAGTCAGTCCACCCTCTGATCAAGCGCCTCAAAGACCACTCCAAATACGTCAGAGAAAAATCCGCCATAGCCCTGGGACACATAGGCGACCGCGCGGCTGTGGCTCCTCTTATCGAAAGTCTCAGCGACGAATCCGAAGAGGTCAGGGTCACCGTGGCCGGCGTGCTGGGGCATCTTAAAGACCGCATCGCCGTGCCCGCTCTCATACAGTCCTTGCGCGATCCGAGTCCGTTGGCCCGAATGAAGGCCGCCGTTTCTCTGGGAGTTATAGGCGACGCTCAGGCCGTCTCTCCTCTTTACGGGGCGCTTTCCGACTCGAATGAATTGGTCAGAAAGTACGCCTGCGAGGCGCTTGGACACATAGGGCGCTCGGCGATACCGGCGCTTCTTATGGCTCTTAAAGACGACCGCGTAAAATCCCACGCAGCGCAGGCCCTCGTTAAAATAAAATAAACCCTCTTAATTATCAAACTGACTCGGGCGGCCCGCATGGTAGAGTTCCCCAAACTTCTTCGCAGAATCATCAGGGTCAAGCCCAAAGGCGTTGTCGCCTCGGGGCAGGATACTTTCACGCTTGCGCCTCATCAGGCCGACCTCGCCGCGTCTCTTGAAAAAAACCTTAAAAATCCAGATCCTTTGATTCGCGCCCTTTCCGTCGAGATTGCCGGCCGGCTCAAAGAGAAAAAGGCCGTGATGCCGCTGGTGGCTCTTTTGGGCGACCCGTTGCACGTCATAAGACAAAAGGCCGCCCTTTCACTGGGCAAACTGGGTGCCCGCTCGGCCGTCGGAGATTTGATAAAACTTCTCGCCGACGAATCCGAAGAGGTCAGGGTCACCGTGGCCGGCGTGCTGGGGCTCCTTAAAGAAAAACAGGCCGTTCCCGCCCTTATACTGGCTCTTCGCGAAAAAAATCCTCAGATAAAAATGCAGGCATCCGTGGCGCTGGGACTTATCGGCGACAAAAGGGCAGTGCCGTTTCTTGCCATGCAAATCAAGGACTCCAACGAAGTCGTCCGGCGGTACGCTCTCGACGCGCTCGGCAACATAGGCCGTGCGGCTGTGCCGGTTCTGCTTGAGGCAATGAGCGACGAGGCCGTTCGCGCCCATGCCATGGAAGTGCTCATGAAAGTGAAATAATCCCGCCCGCATTACATATTCAAATCAAGGCAAAACCCGATATGCAAATCATGATAAATCCCGCCTCGAACAAAATTAAAATGTTCAAGAATTTCGCCGTCATCGCGGCTTCTCTGGCCGCTCTCGGTTGGTCGGCGGCCGCGCTCTCGACGCGGTTCTTGGCCGAGCGCGGGTCAGACTCCGTCGAGATTGCGTTTTCCTGGGCC
>JASEHK010000098.1 GCA_030018875.1 Endomicrobiia bacterium
CTTGTTTCAGCATCTCTCAAAGAACGAGATTCTGACATTCGTCAGAATGACAAAATGGCAGTGTCATTATACCAAAAAACGCCCTAACCGCGACGGACGACCGAGCGGCACTTTACGGAAACGAAACTGCCTATCGCGGACGACTCCGCGAGGGTTAATTCTGCGTCAACCTCGGGCGCGCAGAAATACGCCCGGGCGAGACCGGGCTCGACGACGAGCGACATCACTTTTTTCGCGGCAAACCGCTCGAGCGCCAAAAGATTGGCGCGACGCGCGGCATCGGAAAGTTCGCGGTATCTCAGGCGGACTGTGGCTGCGGGAAGCGAAGCCGACCGCGACGCGGCCGACGCCGTGCCGGGCATTTTCGAATACGCGAAAACGCCCGTCCACATAAAATGGCCTTCGCGCACAAAATCAAGAAGCTCGCTAAAATCGCGTTCGCGCTCGCCGGGATGTCCCACGATAAAGGTCGTGCGCAGAGCGATGCCGGGCACGCGCAGTTTAAGTTTCTCGACGAGACTGCGCAAGGCGGCTCCGTTTTGCGGACGGCCCATCGCGCGCAGGGGGGCGTCCGCGATATGTTGAAAAGGCACATCGAGATACCTGACTATCTTTTCGGATACGGCCATGCGCTCGATAAGTCCGTCGCTAATCGTCGCGGGATGGCAGTAAAGAAGCCTCAACCACTCGACACCGCGAATTTTTTCAAGACGCTTGAGAAGGCCGACTATTCCGCCCGCGTTGCGGCCAATGTCGAGACCGTAGCCCGAAGTGTCCTGGGATATCAGATTTATTTCTTTTACTCCGCGCGCGGCGAGCCTCGTCGCTTCGGCAATTATGTCGTCGGCGGGGCGGCTTTTATATCCGCCGCGAAGAGACGGTATAAGACAGTAATTACAGCGATGGTCGCAGCCCTCGGCTATGCGCACGTAAGCCCACGGGCGGCCGGCCGGATGGACTCTCGACGCGGCATCGTGAAATCCTCCGGGCGCCGACACCATTCGCGCGGACGCGGCATTTTTTCCGGACGGCTGTCCCATTATGATATCGGGTATGTCTTCGAGCCGTCCGGTTCCGACTACGAAATCTGCCAGCGCCAGAGATTTCATCGCTTTGGGCGGCGGATTTTCGAGAGCCGACATCTGGGCAATGCAACCCGAAACTATTATTTTGGTTCCGCGGCGGGATTTGCGGGCGATATTGCGGATGGCCGTCGAGGATTCCGACAGGGCGTCGCCGATGAAAGCGCAGGTGTGCACCACGACCGCGTCGGCGCGCGACACATCCGGCGCGAACTCGACGCCCCGGGCGGCAAGCCGTCCGGCGAGGGTCTCTGCTTCGACGAGGTTTTTAGCGCAGCCGAGGACTTCAATGTATACTTTCATCGGATTTGTCCGTATCCGCGCCTTGCGTATTTTTTTGGGCCTTTGCTTAATCCTTAATTCTTAATCCTGGATTTGTCCGTATCTTCGGCGGGCGGGAAGTTTTCATGGCCGTATTATTTCGGCGCCCTTGGGAGGAGTGAACTTGAAGGCGTCCTTGGAAAGAACCGGATTTCTTTTGAAGTTGTTTATCGCGGTCGTTATTTTTACGCCTTTGGACGCGAGTTCCGTGGACAACGGACACAGCGTCGCCGCGTCGAATTCCATAGTCATCGAAAATCCGGATTTTTTGTCTTCGAGGACGAGCCGCGTCGTGTCGGTGGAACTCTCGACGAGCATGAAGGAGTACTTTGATTTAAGCGAGGAGATATTGCCGGCGAAACTGTCTGGCCAGCCGAACAGCATCCCCGTTTCCTTGATCTTTTTCCAGTCGGATATTATCATCTGATTGGTGTCGGCATTGTAGTTGCGCAGTTTTTTGCCGTCGGAAATGGTGATCTGCCGCACGGGTCGCTTCAGCTCTATGCGCAAATTCTCAGGTCTTTGAAAAAGAACCGCGCCGATGTTCACCTGGGTATAATCCTGTATGTCGAACTTTACGGTTTGAGTGAAATCGAACGATACGGCCGATGTCTCTTTCTCTTTGGCTTCGAGCCGCTCGAAAACATCCTCCGCCATTGCGGAGGCCGCGCACAAAAATAAAACCGCGAGGGCCGACGGCAATACCGACTTAATTATGCGCAAGCCGGTATTATCATTCCTGCGCGGGCGACGAATTTTCATTTGCGAGATACTCCTGTATTTTGTCGAAGTGTATAGTCCATCTGTTCGTGCCTTCGGGCTTGACGATAAATCCCTCTTTTTCAAGCAAACTCAAAACATCGGTCGCGCGCGCCGACGAGCCGAAGCGGGCTTTGAGCAAATCCTGAGAGACGCGCCGCCTTTCGAGCACCAGACGCAGGGCCGAACTGATGTACTGTTTCTCTTTTTCTTCTTTTTCGCGGTCAACGACTTCCGCCGCCCGTGAGGCCTCGCCGCCGTCACGATGGACGTATTCCTCGTAAGACGGCTTATGCCCCTGAGCGAGTATATATTTGACGACGTTTTCGGCGTCCTTCGTCGAGACGAACGTGCCCTGAAGGCGCACCGGCCGAGGCGCGCCAGGCGGAAGGAAAAGCATATCGCCGCGACCCAGAAGGTCGTCGGCGCCGACGGTGTCGAGTATAACGCGCGAGTCCACTTTTGACGTCGTCTGAAAAGCTATGCGCGCCGAGAAATTGGCTTTTATGACGCCGGTGATGACGTCCACCGACGGGCGTTGCGTCGCCAGAACCAGATGTATTCCGACGGCGCGCGCCATTTGGGCGAGGCGCTGTATCTCGTCTTCTATCGCTTTTCTTGAAATCAACATCAAGTCGGCAAGTTCGTCTATTATCACGACGATATAATGGACGGGTTTCATCGCGCCCGTCGTATCGGCGCGGGCGCGCTCGTTGAAACTTTCTATATTTCTTACGGTGTGTTTCGCAAAAAGCTCGTAGCGTTTTTCCATTATATAAACGAGTTGTTTCAATGTCCCCACCGCCCTGCGCGCGTCGGTAATTATGCCGACTTTTTCGGGTTCGACACTGGGGTCGTATAAATGAGGAAGACCGGCGTATATCGGAAGTTCAAGCCGCTTGGGGTCTATCAGGATAAACTTGAGTTCGTCGGGACGGGCTTTAAGAAGAATCGAGACGATGAGAGAATGTATGCAGACGCTTTTGCCCGAGCCGGTCGCGCCCGCGATTAGAAGATGCGGCATTGGAATTATGTCGGTGATGTAAGGCGCTCCGTCGGTGGTTTGACCGAGAGCGAAAGTAAGGGGTGATGTGTTTTTGATGAAGTCGGACGATTGCGCCATCTCCCTGATTGTAACGATGCGCGTGGCGGGGTTAGGCACTTCTATGCCAACGGCCGATTTTTCCGCTATGGGGACTATGCGGATTGACGCGGCTTTAAGAGCCAGCGCCAAATTATCGCTAAGCGCCGTGATACTCTGATATTTCGTGCCGGCTTCAAGATTAAGGTCATAACGAGTGACGACGGGGCCGGGGATGATATCGCCCACGTCCACTTTTATGCCGAAATCGCCGAGAGTCTGCTGAAGAACTTTCGCGCGTTCGAGATGGGCGTGATGCTGTTCTTCCTCGGCGCTGTTTTGGGGCGGAGCGAGTATATCAAGCGGGGGCATTTTATAATTGACATACTGTGTCGCGGGAGGAGACGCGAACTGCTTGGTATGGAGATGCTCGGACGATTTTCGTTCGCGCGCTCGAGCGGCGGCGGAAGATTGCGAAACGGTGGGCGGCTCCGTCGGAAAAGAAGAAACGCCGGACGGGGGCTCGGAAACTTTGACGCGGGACTTGCCGGCGGTATCGGCAACTCGACTTGCCGACGAGGCCATCCGTCGGTCGTCGAGTTTTTTCGAGAGGGAGCGGACTTTGCGATATTCTTCTATGTCTCTTTTTACCAAATCATAAATCTTCTCGAATATATCTCTGAATGAAAAATCTTTTATGACGCTTAAAACATAAAGGAAGACGGCGAGGCTCAATATCCCCCCCACCGTCGCGCCGAAAAGCCTCGTAAAGAACTCGGCCACGTTTTTGCCGAGGATGCCGCCGTAGTTCGGCGTCGAGGGAAAATAAACGTTGACGAACTTGACGATGCCGGACAGCAGGGCTATTTCCAGAGCCGACAGCGCGAAGTCCATCTGCCATTTTTTATCGTTTTTTTCGCGCCACAGCGCCGCGCCCTCGTAGGCCAGCCATGCCGCGAAGACGAAGGCGAGCGGTCCGAAAAAGTTCAAGAGAACGCGCGCCGTTATCTTGCCCACGACTCCGGAGCGGTCGTGGAAAAGCGTAAAATAAAACAAAACAACCCCGACGATGAACAAGGTCGCGGAGATATAAGGCTTTATGCTCGACGGCCGGCCCGATTTTTTGCGAAGAAGTCGGGATTGGAATTTATAGTAGGTCATTTACTTGCCTTCTGTTAAAATCCTTGGGCGTCCCGCCTCACTCCTGTCATTGCGAGCGGAGCGAAGCAATCTCGCTTATTGTAAGATTGCCACGCCCCGATGTTCATCGGGGCTCGCAATGACGGGCATGGAAAATCTCGCTCCTCACAAATGAGAAAATAAAGTATATTTTTCTTCTGTCTTTTTACAGATTGAAAATCAATCCCGCCGCCGCGACGGCCCACAGATAGTATGAAAAATATTTAAGCTTTCGGGCGGCGATAACCTTGATTAAAAATCCTATCGCCAACAAGCCGACGGCGAAAGCCAGCGCCATAGAGACGGCGAGGCCGACGTAAGAAACGCCTTCGAGCGGGGCCGCGGACTTGACGAGGTCGCGTAGCTCCAAAAACGCAGCCCCCGAGACGGCCGGTATCGAAATTATGAACGAGAAAGCCGCAGCGTCTTTGCCGGAAAGTCCAAGCGCGAGCGCCGCGCATATCGTCGAGCCGGAACGGCTTATGCCCGGAAGCGCCGCAACGCCCTGCGCGACTCCGACGGCCATCGCCTGAGGCACCGTTATCCGGCGCCACATTTCATCATGACCGACGGAAGGCCGCGACGGGTTATCGTCGGGCTTGGCGCGCTCATCATTGCGACCTGAGACGGCAAAAAGCATCGCCCCCGTCGCGGCCATAAGAAAATATACCCACGACACGCGGCCGGCAAAAATCTCTTCCGCCTTCGACTTAAGAACCAGTCCGATTAAGGTCGTGGGCAACGATGCGGCTGCTACCAGCAACCACGCGCGCGGCGACATCGCCGCTTCTGCTATGCGCCGTCTGAAAAAAACCATCACGGCGGCCATAGTGGCAAGATGCAGCGCGATTGATACCGCAAAAGACGAATCGCCGAGTCTGAAAAAAGCGCCCAGAAGGGCCAGATGGCCGCTGGAAGAAACCGGCAAAAACTCGGTCAGTCCCTGAACTATGCCCAGAAAAGAAAGAGACGGAAGCGACGCGTTCATCGGATGGAGGCGAGTTTGTCTTCCCGCGGATTATTTCTTGAGTGATACGAAAATCGTGTTGCCTTTCTCTTCCATTACTATCTTATTCTCGCGGGCGAGCCATCCGAGAGCCAGATGCACCGCGGAGTTTGGAAGCGAAAGAGAAGTTTTGATTTTAAGGATGCTCGCGGGTTCGCATAAGGTCAAGAGCCGCCATATTTCCCCCGCGGCATCGCCGATTTTATCGTTCATTTTATTTCACTATTTATGCGCGACTCAATAATCCACGATGAAAATAGGCTGTCCCTGATTGACGGAAACGCCGTTTTCGACGAGGATTTTAAGGATTCTGGCGCGGGAGTCGGCTTTGATTTCGTTCATGACCTTCATCGCTTCTATGACGCAGAGGGTTTTGCCGGGTTCCACGGTGTCGCCTTCGGAGACGAAGGGCGAAGACTTGGGAGAAGAAGAGCGGTAGAAAACGCCGTTTATCGGGGAAGCGATGCTTTTGCCCGACGGCCCGGCGGCCGGCGCGATTTTTGACTCAGGGG
>JASEHK010000099.1 GCA_030018875.1 Endomicrobiia bacterium
CGCGGGAGGCGCCATTGAAAATGTTGAATTGGGCGAAATCATAACCGGAAATTTTAAGCATCCTCAACGCAAACCCGAGGGTAATCGTCCGCCCAATTGTAGGGGCGGCCACCCGTGATTGACATGTTGTATCGTAACGCGGATTTTCCGAGCGGCTCAACAATTCCAGCGCGCGGCGCATCAAAGAATATTTGGCGACGTCGGCCTCGAAATAAGGAGTGAGCGCGGCGTATATGCGCGCGCACTCGAAGGCCTGAAGCATGCGCTCGCTCGACGAGGCGAGCCCGAAAAAACTCTCCTCGACCATGGCCGAGGTGATTCTGTTTTTGAAAGAATGCGCTCGCCCCCAGAGGGATATGCGCGACTCTCTGAAAGGCTCCAGCGCCGACGATAACCTTGCCCCGCCTTTAAGCGCTCCCGGGGCGACGGCCGTTATTTTGCCGAAGTCGGGGGTGCACAGCAAAAGCGATTTATCCGACTCCCCCGACGGGGCGGCGTCGAGAACTATGCATTTTGTTTTTTCGTATCTCATAGATTTTTAAGTTGAGGCAAAAGAGCCTGGGCTATCTTGAAATAAACTATCAATCCGATAACGTCAACTATCGTCGTTGTGATGGGTCCGGCCAGTACCGCCGGATCGAGACCGAGCTTTTTGGACATGAGCGGCAGGGTTATTCCGGTCGCTATCGCGACCATTATAACCGTTGACATACTCAGCCCCACGGTCAGCGCCAGAAAAATCCCTTCGCCTATGAGAGATGCCCGCATAAAGGCCGCGGCTCCGACGATAACAGCCATAAAAAACGCGGCGCCGAGTTCCACTCTGATAATTTTTTTTACGTTGCTCAAGTCAACGTCGCCCGTCGCGAGGCCTCGTATTATCGTAATTGATGTCTGAGCGCCGGCGTTGCCGCCCGCGTCTAAAAGCATCGGTATGAAAAAGGCAAGCGAGACCACCGCGGCAAGGGCTTGCTCGAAATTTTGAAGCACCGTGCCCGATAAAAAGTTTACGGCCAAAAGGAAAATCAGCCACCCCGCGCGGCGGCGCACCAAATCGAAGACCCTGGCCGTCTTGTAACTTATTATCTCTCCGCCCTCCGACGACATCTTGCCGATTTCGTATATCTCTTTGGTATTGAGTTTCTGAATTATGTCCACGACGTCGTCTATCACGACAATGCCCATAAGACGCCCGTCCCCGTCGGCGACGGGAGCGCAGGTGAGGTCGTATTTGGAGAATATGTTGGCGACCTCGTTTTCGGGCATATCGGGAGTAAGAGTAATAACTCCGACGGAAGACATCGAAGCGCGCACTTTCGAGTCGGGCGGAAGAGCAATTATGCGGCGTAGCGTCAGCCCGCCCAAAAGATTGGAATCGTCGTCGGTCACATAAAATGCGTAGAGATTTTCGATGCGGCGCGAGCGACTGAGACGCTGGATGCGCTCAAGCGCCTGTTTTATCGTCATATCGGGCTTCAGGTCTATCATCTCGGCATTCATCAGAAATCCCGCCGTTCCTTTGGGATATTCGAGCGTCTTCCTGACTTTCTCCGCTTCCTCCGAGCGCATCAGAGACATGAACTTTTTGTGCTGTCTCGGAGATATTTTCCAGAAAAGCTGAGTTTTGACGTCGGAGGGCGTCTCGTCGAGAATGCGGCCGGCCTGAGCGGCTTCGATGTTGTCGAGTATGTGCCTCTGTTCGGGAACATCGAGCTCCTCGAAAACCTCGATGGACTTGGATGATTTAAGAAGTTTGAAGACGAGCACTTTTTCGTCCGGCGCGAACTTTTCCCAGGCGTCGGCTATATCCACGGGGTGAATCTCGTCGAGAATCTCTTTGAGGCGAGCATAATCGCGGCTTTTGACGGCCATCGCCATTTCAGGATAAAAAAGCGCCCATGACTGTATCTTTCGTCTGTGAGAGTTCATTTAGGATGTTTCCTTTCCCGTCCTGAGTATTTTGATTTTTTTAATGCGCCGGTTATCGGCCTCGACAATCTCTATTTCGAGCGGACCCCATGTGATTTTGTCGCCAACGCGGGGGATCTCGCCGCAAATTCCCGTGACCCATCCGCCGACCGTCGAGTAATCTTCCGACGGCAGAGGGACTTTGAGTTCCGAGGCGGCGGCGGACAGGGACTCTTTGGCTTTGAACACAAAACTGCCGTCGGGGAATCTCGTAACATTGGTCTCTCTGACGTCGTGCTCGTCCCATACCTCGCCGACTATTTCCTCGACTACATCCTCTATCGTCACGAGACCCGTTATGAGCCCGTGCTCGTCCACGATTATGGCCATGTGAAAACGCCCCTGGCGGAACTTCCTCAGGAGTTTCTCGACGAAAGCGTTTTCGGGATGGAAATACGCCGGGCGCAGAAGGTCGTCTATGACTATGAGGTCTTTGTTGCGGTATGAGAACGCTATGTCCTTGGCATAGATTATTCCGGCGAGCCGCTCGAGCGTGCCGCGGTATGCGGGAAGACGGGAATATCCGGACTTTATTATCTTGTCGAATATCTCCTCGCGGGGGCGCGATATGTCCACGGCGACTATTTCCCGTCGGGGAACCATAACGTCCTTCAAACGCTTCGAGGGAAAATCAATGATGTTTTTAAGAAGGGTCCGAGTGTCGCGGGCGACGCCCTCGGTGGCGTCGAGAAATCTTTTTATCTCGCGACTGCTCTTAAACGAGGGCTCGGCCGACGGCAGCGAAGGGCCTATGACGGATTCCGATATTTTTAAAAGAAACTTGTTGATGAAATGAAAGGTCTCCGAGAGCGACACAAGCAGACCGATACTGTGTTTACCGACGAAGACCGCGTGATAGCGCGAAAAGGTCTTTGGCAATATCTCCCCGAAAACGAGCACAAGCGCGGGGGTCAACGCGGGTAGTAACCACGCGAGCGCGCGGTTGCGCTCCACTATATCCGCGGCAATGCTCACCGCTATCACGCCGACGCCGGCCATGGCAAGGTTCGTGCCAACGAGCACAGTGCTCAAAATCCTCTCGGGTTTTTGCGTCCAGTATTCGAATTTCTCAAGCCCGCCGGCGGCGGCGATGCCGCGCTTGTCCAAAGACGTTATCGCGGTTTCGCTGCCGGCGAAGAAGGCCAAGGCCGCGAAAAAACCCGCGTATATCAGCGATTTTACGACGATAATCAAAAATATCGGTTCCATTTTTTTAATTTTCCGGACGCGGGCCGACCGGCTCGCCTCGATTAGTGTTCAGCGCCGAAGCGGCGGATTTTGAATTACCCGCGGACAAATCGCGGGCGGCGTCGTACTCGTCGAGTATCTCCCCGACTATTTCCTCGAGTATGTCCTCCAGCGTAACGAGACCGAGTATTGCCCCGTCGGAATCCGCCACGAAAGCGACGTGGGTGTTTCCCGACTGAAACTCTCTCAAAAGTCGCCCGACTTTTTTGTCCCCCGGAATTATATAGGGCATTCTCACGATATCCTCGTCGAATGTTTCTCCGCCGGCGGCGAGGTTATTCAATATGTCCTTTATGTGCACGTAGCCGGCCACCCTGTACGGCGAGCGCCTGACCACCGGTATTCGGCTGCGGCTGGTCTCTATGAACTTGTCGAGCAGACCTTCGTCGCGGCAGTCGAGGCAAACACCCTCGATTTTTTCGACGGGAGTCATTACCCGCGAAACGTCCATGGTTCCGATATTAAGCACTTTATCTACCGCCGACAAGGTGCCGTCGCCGAACATTGCGTCGAGATTCGACTCGGAAAAAAGCTGACTCATCTCGTCGGAACTAAAATGAGCCATCCGCCCAAAAGGCGATATTTTATCGCCCGGGAGCAGTTTTTTGAACGCGAACTCAACGGGTATCAGAAACGGTCGCAAAATCTTTATGAGCGACTCGTAAAACGGCAAGACCATCACCGAAACCCTCTCGGGATTTCGACGGCAGTATACTTTGGGGGTTATCTCCCCCAACACCAAAAGAAGAAAAGTCACGCCCAGCCATGCGATGATATCTATCGCCGCGCGCGGCAGAGCCCAATCCAGCGCGCTTAAAGCGAGAACGGCCGAGAGTGAACTCAGAAACATATTGGTAAAAGTGTTTCCGACGAGAATGATGGTCAGTATGTAGTGGGGTTTTTCAAGCCAGTATTTCAGAGCGAGCGCGATGCGGGGATTGAGAGCTATGAGTTTTTTGACGCGGGTAACGGAAAGAGAGGTGAGCGCCGTCTCGGAGCCGGACCAGAATGCCGAGAGGGCGAATAAAAAAATTATAAGTGCAAGCAGGAGCGTTGACATTTTGGTAAACGAAGGTTTCCTACGCGAGGCGGCGGAGGATTTTATTCTGCATCCTCCACATCCGCGCCTTTTGATCCGCGGTATAGTCCTTGTAGCCGGCGAGATGAAGCAAGCCGTGCACGGCCAGAAGCAGTATTTCTTTTTCCACGTCCGCTATGCTCGGACGCCTCGCGCCGGCCGATATTTTTGAGGCGCGGCCGGACAACGGACACTGCCTGGCCGCTTGGCACACATTTATAAAAACGTCGCCGTCTATATTCTTGGCGCCGGGCGGCTCGTCGTAATAAAAAGAGATGACATCAGTCGTGCCCGCGCGCGCAAGATATTCAAGATTGAGCCGCTTCGTCTCGGAATCTCCGACGAGAATGAAGGCGGCGGACACTCTTTTGGCTGCGAAAAACTCCCGAGCGGCGCGCGCCATAAGGCGCCTGAGCCTCGCGGCGAAAGTCTTTTTAACAATCACCTTTGAGGACGCGGCGGCGGAGGATTTTATGCCGCAGCCGGCGGATTTGTCAAAAACCAATATCTCCTTCATCCTCCTTCGTTCTCCATCATTCAACTTTATTCTCTTCGGCGTAAGACTCCGTCGGCGAGGGCCCGGCGGAGGATTCGTCGGTCTTGGGATATCTCACGTGCAGTATCCCGCAAAGAGCGCGCGTCATAACTTCCGTTATCGTCTCAATGTCCCGCAACGTCAGGGGAGCGTCGTTGAGTTGTCCGTCAACGAACTTGTTGTTTACGACTTTTTTGACGGTGTCCGCTATCGCGGAGGGTTTAAGCGCCGAGAGCGTTCGGCTTGCGGCTTCGACGGAATCGGCCAGCATCACCACGGCCGTCTCGCGGCTGCGCGGCTTAATGCCGTCGTAGCGGAAGTCTCTTTCTTCCACGTTGACGTCTTTCGTGACGGCCTTGTGGTAAAATTGAAGTATGAGCGAAGCGCCGTGGTGCTCTTCGATGAATTCGATTATTTTGGAGTTCAATTTATTTCTTCCGGCGAGATCCACGCCTTCCTTCACGTGGGCCATAAGAACCATGCTCGACATCGTCGGAGAAACCGTGTCGTGCGGATTGCCGGAATATATCTGGTTTTCGATAAAATATTCCGGCTTGAATAGTTTGCCTATGTCGTGATAATACGCGCCGACCCGCGCAAGAGGACCGGAGGCGCCTATTGCGTAGCAGGCGGCTTCGGCCAGAGCGGCCGTTACCAGAGAATGGTGATACGTGCCCGGCGCGTCCACCATCATACGCTTCATCAATGGTTTGTTCGTATCGGACATTTCGACGAGGCTTATAGGGCTCATCCTCCCGAAAATGGCCTCAAGATACGGCAGAACTATGAGGCTTGCCGCGCCGGCCACAACGCCCGAAGCGAGCGCGTAGTAAATGTCCGACGAGGCGACATTCCGAGAGAAAATCTCCTTAGTGAAACCTAATATCAGCGTATTGACGAGCGAGAGTTTGAAGCCCGCGCTTATCACGGCCTTTCTGGAAGTCACAGGAGCGGCCAGAAGAATGGCCGCGAATGCCGAGAGAACGTAGCCGGGTAGAAAATACCAGCGATCCATAGGAAGAAACGAGTGGCAAACCAGCAGCGAAAAGACCGCGAATACCGAAACAACCCGTTTCGGAAAAAGAAGCGACGCGGTGAACACGACG
>JASEHK010000009.1 GCA_030018875.1 Endomicrobiia bacterium
GAGACGGGCCGTTGAAAAGAAGTTCCAGAAACTTCGCAACTGCCCAGTTGCCGAACTTAAGGAAAAATCCCATATTCGCGCCATCCCATATCATCGCGCGGGAAGTGCGCGTTCCGACGACCATATCGAACTCGTCGGCATAGACGAGAAACTTTATAATGTCCTCTCCGGCGAATGTGCCGTCGGGTTCGGAAACTATGACATATTCGCCGGTCGAGGTCTCCAGGCCCTTTCTTATCGCGTTTCCGAAGCCCTGGAGTTCCTGTCGCACGACCGAAGCTCCGCAAGAAGCGGCGATTTCGGCAGTGCGGTCCCGCGAGTTATTGTCTACGACTATGATGTCATCCGCTATGCCGGCGGACTTAAAATCTTCGACGGCGGCGTTTATGTTTTCTTCCTCGTTGTAGGCCGGTAGAACCAGACTTACTCTTTTGTCTTTCCACATAATTGGTCATCCTTTTTTCGCCACGGCCAGCATTTGTCCGGCGAAAGGTTTGAACGGCGATTTAATGTAAATCTTTGCGAGGGTGTAGCCCGCGGGCAGGCGACTCTTGAACGAAAACGGCAGAAACCCCGGGACGATACGCTCGACGGTAAATCCCGCGGCGGCAAGCATGTCGCCGATAGATTCGTCCGTCAGGGGAGTAACGTGCGTATAATCATCGTAAAACCGCCCGTGACAAAGACGGAAATTCGGGACGAGAAGGACGAGCCTCCCGCCGAGCTTAAGCACCCGTTTCATCTCAGCAAGCGCCTGAAAGATTCCGTCCATATTCAGATGCTCCAGAAGATTGCTTGAAAAGCAAAGGTCATACGCCTCCGACGACACTCCGTCGAGTTTGCAGCAGTCGGCAACGAGCGTTTCCACGCCGCGCGCGGCGGATGATTTGACCTCTTCGGCCGCGTCAACAGCCGTTTTCTTTGCGGCGACGACGTTATTTATAAAGTCGCAGTATCCTGCGCCGACATCTATGAGCGATGACGATTCCGTCGCGTAAGTTTTCCCGATATATTCCGCGACGGCTTTCCAGACGCCGTGCCGTCGGGAATCAGGCGTATATCGCGTGCTGAAATATTTTATATCCATAATAAAATCTTTGGTCTATTATACAAAATAGGCCGTTGACTCGACGATGCCGGCGATTTCTTTGATGAGAGGCGGCCACTCGAACCGCCGCGATTTTGCCGAGCCCGCGCGGACAAGCGATTTCACTTTTTCGGTGTCGCGCAAAAGCGCAATCAGTTTTCTGGCGAGATCATCGCCCGACGGCTCGCAAAAAATCACATCAACGCCCTCTTCGCAGACCTCTTCTATGCCTTTGAGTCGGGTGGAAACGACGGCGACGCCGGCGGCCCAGTATTCAAGAAGTTTCAGAGTTATTACCGTATGATTGGGCGGAGTCAGGGGGCGTGTTATAACTCCGATGGAGGCGTCTTTCATATAATCGCGGACTCTTTCATAATCCACCCATCCGGTAAAGACACATCTTTTGTAAAGTCCGCGAATCCTCATTTTCTCGACGATAGACGAGAACTCCCCCCCGCCGCCGACAAAGATAAACTTTGTTTCGGGACAGGCGTCGGCGACTGCTGGAATCGCCTCCGCGAAAGTCATCGCGCCGTCGGTCTCTTCGAGAGACCCTATGTGTATTATGTTTTTATCGGCGAGAGGCGACTTGACGGACGCGGGCGCAAAGATATCCGCGTCAACACCGTCGTAAACGATGGAGATTTGAGCGGGCGACACACCTTTGGCAACGAGCATATTCTTCATAACGCCGGTTACGGCTATCACGGCGTCGGCTCGGCGAGCGGTATAATACTCCGACCAGAGAAGAAATGGAAGCGCCAGCGTCTCGGCGAGGCTGCGACGGGTGTGGCGGACATATTCGACGTGAAGGTCGGTTACATCGAATATCAGACGGAAATTGAAGAAGGTTCGCAGAACTGCCGCCGGAAAACCCAAAACGGCATTATGTATGAATACCACGGGAGGCCGCGCGGCGAATATCTCCCTTGCAAGTATCCGGACGAACTTAAGTGTAAAGACGGCCAAAGCGAAAAATCCGCTCTTGCCTTTTTCGACGGAGGGAAGCCTCTCGACGCCTATGCCGCCGGCAGTGTCGGTGTCCGACGGAGCGACGAGCAAAACATCGTGCCCGCGGGCTTTGAGCTCCGAGGCCGTCTTAATAGTCCTCAGCGCCCCGCCGCCCCTCACCGGCGAAACAGAATCGTGCACGGCAACCAATACCCGTAAAGATTCGCCGGGTCTCAATACGGCGGGACGACGGAGAATGGCGCGGACGGCCGCGAACAGAACAAGCGACGACGATACCGCAAACATCATCATAAAAGGTTCCGAGGGAAGACGGTATCTGGGGATGGAAGCCATAGCGGTGTTTATGACGATAAAATATAAGAATACCAGTGTTGCGGGAATTGTGCGATAAAAATGCGTGAGCGCCAAAATCAAACCGCAGACCGCCGCCAAAATCCATACGGAGTGGGCAGCCTGAATAAACGCCGCGACCGGAGCCGACTTTTCGGCCGCAAGGTTTTTACCGACGGGAACGAACAGGGCGCGAAAGAATCTTTTGGCGCTCAAGCGCGCATATCCGGCAGGGTCGGAATAAATAGTTTGAAGCGCCAGCCGGAGCGCGAATGAGTCCTGCTGGGCGAAACTCCGGCCTTTCATTTCATCGTAGTAATGCTCCATCGTATGCTCGGCGGCGCGGCCGTCGAAAGCGCTTTGAGTTCCCGCCCAGAAAAGCCCGCCTCCGCCCGAAGCCATCGGAGAAAATCTGCCGAAGGCCTCGTAATTTCTGACGCTCCACGGAATGAGCGCGGCCGCGTAAACCGCAAAAAAAACTGCCTGGGCGAGAGCGTATTTTTTTAACGACGATAATGAACAACCGCGGAAATAGGCCGCAACAATCTCGACGGCGAATATGACGGGCGGCAGGGGGATGGAAGTGGAGCGCGTCATCGAGCAGACGGCAAAAGAGAATCCGGCCGACGCCCACAAAAATACCGACTTCGATTCGCGCGCGGCGCAATAAAGCGCTACGGAGGCGGCGAGCATAAGTATAAAGAGCGTCTCAGAGCCCACTATCCCGACATAAACGACCAACGGCGGATAAAAGGCCAGCGCCCAAGACGTGTATTCGGCCGTATTCTCGTCGAAAGACCGACGGGCGATATAAAAAACGAGCGGGATTATCAGCGCCGACGCGAAGGCCTGAAAAATCTTTATCCAGAATATCCCGCCGCCGAAAACAAGATAAATCGCGGCCAGAAACGCGGGATAGACCGGCGGGCGCTGCTGGGTGGGCGCGCCGTCGAATTCAAGAAATCCCCGTCCATGCGACAGATTCACCGAGACGGCGCGCCATGAGACGGCGTCGTCCCAATTAGCCGGACGATCGGGCGCTACGACGGCGAATAGCGTTCTGACCGTCAACGCCGCCATGAACGCCAGTATCAAACTTCTGTTTTTCTTCATAAGTCCGCGAACTCCGCTTAAAGCCATGTCCTCTTGACAAGGGCGACGGCGTGGCGCAGCTGAAACAGCAAATCGCCGACACTTCTTATTTTCATCAGCCTTCCTGAAAGATAGGAAGGCCTGAGATAAAACGCGCGCACCATTTTCCGACGGAACGCCAGCACGTCTTCGCGCGAAAGATTTTTAGTTCTCATCGCTATCTCGGAACCGGACTGATCCATCTGGGCGAAATCCCGACCGATAAGGCCATCGTCGAGGGCTTCGCGGCGAAGAGACGTTCCGTGACGGGGGACGGCCACATTGAACGACGCGTAATCCAGCGGCAGCGAAACCGCAAAATCAAGAGTTTCGGCGAGAGTCTCGTCGGTGTCTTCCGGAAGACCCAGTATGAAAGTTCCCACGGAAGTTATCCCGAGTTCCGAGCATGTCCCGAGAGTCTCTCTTATTTTCTTTTTATCGTAACCCTTGCGGTACTTCGCGAGTATCGCGTCGCTGCCGGATTCGACCCCGAATATAACCGTGTGGCAGCCGGCGCGACGCATAGCTGAGAGAATTTCCCTGTCGGCAACGTCCACGCGCGAAAACGTGAACCATCCGATGTCGAGACGCTCAAGAGCGCGGCACAGCGCAAGCGAATACTCTTTGGACGCGCCGAAAGTCTGCGTGGCGAAAAATATCTCCCGCACTCCCATCGCCGCGACGGATGAAACCTCGGCGATGACATTCTCTATCGGGCGCTTTTTATAGCCGATTTCAGCGATGACGCAAAACGAACATTTGTAAGGGCACCCGAATTCGGTAAGGACGGAAGCGAACCGGCGGGCGCGCGAGAAAGGATGGCGGTAGTTTTTCCCGACGAAAAGTTCGTGCATGGGAACGGGGCACGACACTTCGCGCGACGCGGCGACGGGGCCGCGGCGGACGACGCCGTCCGTCGAGCGCACCGCGGAGTTTTCAAGCGCGGAGGGGTCCGCGCCCTCTATTATTTTGAGAGCGTCGCCGTTGGTGAAATCGAGAAGCGCGGCGTCCATAAAATCAAGTTCTTCAAAACGTTTTTCAAAATCTTCCCTCAAAACGTCGCCCGATCCGATGAAAACCGCCCGTTGCCCGAGCGCTTCGGACAGGCTCTTCAAAAATATTTTATCCTCTTGCCATGAAACCGCTCCAACAAGAAAAACCACGGCATCAGGGGCGAATCGCGCGGCATCGGCCAAACATTCCCCGACGGACAGCCCGTCAACCACCGCGTCAATGAGCCTGACTTTGAAACGGTCGCCGATGAGGTATCCTGATACCATCAGCAGGTCTATGGGCGGAGTTATGTAGTCGGCCTGCGAGGTCTTGGAGCAGTAATAATCGCGGATGTAAAGATTGCGCCCGGGAGGATTGAGAAGAAGAACTTTTTTCACAGCCATCCCTTTTCTCTTATCGCGGCTAATACTTCGTCGGGCGAAATTCTTTCCAGACATTCCGGAGACATGCGCGAACATTTTACGGATTTGCCGTCGTGAACGTTCACGCACGGGCTACAGTCTATGTTCTTGAAAAAGATTATGTGCCCGGGCCCCGTCGGACCGTAAATGACCGGCGTCTCGGGCCCGAAGAGAGACACGGTTCTTGCGCCCACGGCGCAGGCGAGGTGAAGCGGGCCGGAATCGTTGCAAACGGCGAACAGGCTTTTTTTGAACAGATACGCGAGTTCGCTTATGCCAAGCCGGCCGGCCAAGTTAAGTATTTTGCCTTCGCATGTCCCTCCCGCGGCTGCCTTTATGCGCTCGACGGAATCCCGCTCGACCTTTGTGCCGACGAAGATTATCTTTACCGACGGAGATAGACGGCATATACCGGCGCAAAGAGACGCGAAGTTTTCGTAAGGCCAACGCCTTTCAAGGGCAAGATCGGACGCGTTCGCGTGCATGCAGACAACGGATTCCCCGACGTTCAGGCCTTCGGCGGCAAGGATTTTTTCGACGTTGGACTCGTCGGCGGCCGATATATTCGGCGCGGCGCAAGAATGTTCGCGGGACGGCCCAACACCCAAAGCCGAACCGAGGTTCAGAAAGTTTTTGGTTACGTGCCAGTATCTGTTGAACGGAACTTTTATGTTGTGCAGGTTGCCTCTTGAGACGGAAAAAGAATGGTATCCGACGCGAACGGGAGCGCCGACGAGATATGTCACGACGGCGGAAAACCTGGTGAAAAACTCAAGGTCAAAACAGACGTCGAACTTGCGGCGGCGCGCGGCGAGGATGGCGGAAGCCAGACTCAAGAGGAACACGGGAAGTCCCCTGTCCACGTCAACAGCCATCACGTCGTCGAATATCTCCAGAGATTCGGCGGCGCGCCGGTTGCGCTCAAGCGTCAGAAAAGTTATTTTAGCCGAGGGAAACGCCGCGCGCAGAGTTTTGACGAGAGGCGACGAAAGTATGATGCTACCCAGCCCCCAGAATTTCATCACAAGAATTCGAGACGGCGGAACGCTCAAAGGCGCCGAGGGCGCGGGTGATACACCGACGACGGCGAGAAATTTCTGAAGCATGCTAAGCGCCGCGCACAAAAACCACCCCGCGTATTTGTCGGCGGACTTCATCGTTGAAAGTTTCATTATCTCTTTCTCCGTCCGGCGAAATTCAATCCGTTGAAAATACCCCAGAAAACCTTATCGAAAAAAAACGCCGGCCCCTGACCGACGATGGCGCGGGCGATATTGCGCAACTGCCGCGCGACCCACCTCGGCGAGACGGCTTTTCTCATTATCCATTTTTTAAGCGCCGCGGCGCGCAGGCGCTTGAGCCGTTCGCCGGATAATCCTCCGCGAAGCGTCACGGCGCCGGAAGCCGCGCCGTCGAAGTCGGCCCACTCGAGCCCCGTCTTCAAAAGCCCCTCTTCGGAGGCGATTTCGTAATACCTCGTGCCGGGATAGGGCGTGCAAACACTGACCTGAATTGAGTCCACGTCCAGCGATGCGGCATATTCGAAAGTTTCGCGCACGGTATCCTCGGTTTCTCCCAAAAGTCCGACGGAAAACGTGGCGTGCGTCTTGATGCCGCGGCGGGCGCAGGCGGCGGCGACGGCGCGGACTTTGTCGAGGTCAACAGGCTTGCCTATTTTTTCGAGTATCTCCCGTGAGCCGGATTCCACGCCGAACTTTATGCCGATGCATCCGGATGCCGCCATTTTCCGGATGAGTTCTTCGTCGAGGTTTATGGCGTCGCCCATACAGCTCCATTTAACTCCGATATCGGAACGGATAACGCCATCGGCTATGGCCGCGACGTGGCGGGCGTCTATCGTAAAATCGTCGTCGTCGAAATATATCTCGCGGGCGCCATATTTTCGGGCGACGAAAGCCATCTCCGATACGACCCTCTCCGACGAGAAGCGACGGTATTTTCGGGAACCGTACATAACCTGCGGCCACAGACAAAAATAGCAACCGTAAGGGCAACCGCGCGAGGCGTGCATCTGAACCGCGGGACGGCGCTGGCAGAAACCGTCCCAGTAAATCGTGGGATCTGCGCAACTGTCCGACGGAAACATATCGTAAGCCGGATACGGGAGTTTGTCGAGCGGCTCGATGACCTCGGAGCGTCCGCCGTCAACAACAACGCCGTCGCGGGAAAAGCATACACCCTTGACACCGTCGGGGCTTTTGCCCGCAGCGAGGGCTTTCATCAGGCCAAGCAGGGCGAACTCGTATTCCCCGCGTATCACATAATCCGGCGAGGTCTCTGGCGACAACACCTCGGCATAATGCGTCGTAACGTGGGTGCCGCCGAAAATTACGACTGCGCCCACTTCGCGTTTTATGTGGCCGGCGAGTTCCAAATCCTGAGTTATCGTCGGAGTGGCGGCCTCGAAAAATACCGCGTCGGGCCGAGCGGATTTAATCAGCGCCAAAAAATCTTCGCGATACATGTCCATCGCCACGCCGTCGGCGGTCTTGACATCGAAACCGTTTTCCTTCAACACCGCTGCGGCATAAGCCAGAAAAAAAGGAAACGGCAGATAGTGCGGCAGACGGCCGCGGCGTTTTACGCCGGAGTGCGGCCATCGGCTTCCGGCGCGTATGTAATATTTTTCCCAGGCGCCCCCGACGGAATATTTAAGCGGCGGGTTGGCGAGGAAAATCTTCATCTTCCGGATTCCCCTGTCAGATTATAAACCGCGACCGGCAGATTGCCGTATCCGAAGCGATTCCGCATAATGAAGGGTCCTATCTTCAGTTCGTCATCAAAGTATTGAACCAGACGATAGCGATTCATGAAACCTTTCCAATCATATTTCTTTTTTAGCCCCTCAAAGTCGGGGGTTTCGCTTATTACGAAATACTCCGGCAACTTCCTGACTCCGTTTATGTCGTTTAAGAATTCGAAATTGGATATTATCCTGTAATCCGCGAATCTGAACGGCGGAGTGGCGTCGGTATGAGGCGTATATTTCATTATGCCCACGGACGCGCCCTTGGGAATGTTTTCATTAATCCACTTGCCCGCCCTGATATTCGTAGAACTCTCGGCGCTGTCGCGGAACAACCAAGCCGCATAACTTACGCGCAACGCGGCAGTATATACCGCTATTACAGCCGCGGATGCTATGATGATGATTTTCCCGTCGCGGGAGGCATTTTCGTGCACACCCGTTATAAACCTGGCCGGAAATATCAGCGGCATAAGCAACAAAGGAAAATAAAGTCTTATGTTCGCCGAACCGTAGCGTACCGCCTCGTATCCGAAAAACGCCGCCACATAGGCTAGAGCCGGAAGCAGCAGGGATGCAAGAAAAACATCGCCCTTGTTTCTTTTTACGAGGGCGTAAATAATGCCAGCAAGCGTCGCCGCCCACAGAAAAACACCCATACTTTCCCGCAAGTTCTGCGTCACAACCAGCCATGGTCTGATATCCTTCATAACAAACACCCTGACCCACTTCAATTCGTCGCGATAGTCGGCAAGAGAAAAAATAAGATACGGATTCGTGAAAAGAAAAACAGCCAGCGCAACCGACGACACGAGCGCAATGGCCTTAACTATGTCCGCAATTTTTTTATGCCACACTTCGAAATCTTCCTTAAGATAAATTGCTAATGGAAGAAAAAAAAAGTATATGAACGAGTTTATGCTTGCCCCTATGGACATACCTATACTCGCTCCGGCAAGCCAGAAGTATTTTTTTTCCGACGACGAATATATGCGAGTCACAAAATATATGAACAGTAACGCCCATGCCGCCGCATACGGCTGGGTGCGCATTATATTGGCGTCCACGAGGGTAATGGGAACAATCGCCGAGAACAAAGCCGCCAGAATCGCCGTTTTTTTATCATAAATGTTTTTGGTTATCATATAAATCAGCAGTACGCACATAGTGGCGGCAAAACAGGACAACAATCTGCCGATGATGTAAAACTTGGCGATTTCATCGGGACGGGCGTGATAAAAAGTTATATCGGGACTTATTTTCAGGTATCCGACTTTGGCAGCGATGGCGTACATGGCGGCAATCGGATAAACATAACTGCCTCCGTAACGAAAAAAACGCGGGTTGAAGTCGAACTTGGCCGGGCGCATTTTGGCTATGGCGCTGAGTATGTCCTGCTCGTGCGGATGATTTGTTCTCAATAAAAACGCATTCATAGCCAGCAGAATTTCATGGGGTATCTTTCCGTTCTTCGCGGCCAAAACCAAAGTCCCGTCGGCATTTGCCGGCGTGATGCGCGTCACGCCTTCATCGTAGGATTTTATCGCCGACATTCTTCCGGCGTAAGCGGACGGGTTGTCGGATACTTTTTCGTATATCCCGCTTCTCGTTTTTGCCATCAGTTCGTAGATTTCCCTGCTACGAAGATTCTCAGGCAAAACCAACTCCGTCCGGGCGCTGCTCGGCAAGCCCCATCTTGTCCCGAACAAGGCGGTCGCAAACGTAAATACCAACAATAGAATTAACTTATAGTTTTCTCTCAGAATTTTCACTTCAACCCTCCGATTTGCGTTTCTTCTTAAATGTTTCGACGAAAACTCTCAACAATGAAAAGTACTTTGCGAATTCTTTATTGAACAACATTCTCTTCAAATGTTTCAAAAGTATGGCCGGTCTGAAGTAATAACTGTTATACGCTTTCCGTTGAAGCGCCAAAAGATCTTCTTTGGTCATTCCCTCCGGAATAAATGGCGGGTTCAAATCGGTCATTGAAGTCAAAGACACATAATTATTCCAGTCTTTGTTTCTTAATTTTCCGTTTCCGACCAATCGGTCATAGATTTCGGATCCCGGATAAGGAACCAATATATTAAACTGCGCGTACAGTGTTCCGAGTTTTTTCGCGAAATTAATAGTGTCCGTTGCCGTCTGAAAAGTCTCGCCGGGCAAACCTATTATATAGGATGCGGTTATCCCGATTTTTGCTTTATGCGCCATCTTCACCGCATCGCCGAACTGTTTTAAAGTTATATTTTTTTTGATGGAATCGAGTATTTGCTGATTGCCCGATTCAACCCCCAGAGTAATCAATCTGCAACCGGCTTTATACATAAGAGCCAACATATCCGCATCAATAATATCCGCTCTTGTGCTGGTGAACCACACTACCTTTTTATTTAAGCCCCTGTTTATCATTTCCGTGCACACTGCGCGCGCATGGGCGCCGTTAAACGGAAACGTGGTATCCGCAAAAACTATTTGCCTGCACCCGTAATTTTTTATCAAGTATTCTATTTCATCGCATACGCGGCGGGGGCTCTTATATCGAACTCTGCGCCCCATGCCCACATAACAAAAACTGCACTGATAAGGACATCCGCGAGAGGCCAGCATCTGATACGATGGCGTGGCTATTGACCATTGCGGCGGGGCTGTGTATAGATGCATCGGCAACAAATGATATGCGGGTTGAGGCAACAAGTCCGGGTCATTTATGTTTTCGGCGGGTTTATTATGCGTGATTGCGCCGGCTTTTCTGTATGATATGCCGTTGACTGCGTCGAAATTACCGTCGGCGGAAAGACATTTCAGCAAACCCAAAAATGTGAACTCGCCTTCGCCTCTTACGATAAAATCTATATCCGCATTTCGGATCTCATGGTCGGCCATTACCGACGGGTGCGGGCCTCCCAAAACCGTGATTATGGACGGGGCTCTTTTTTTGACTTGTCTTATAATTTCATAAACAATGGGCATTACCGGAGTAACGCATGTTATTCCCAGCGCCGCGGGATTCCGTTTTAATACTTCGGAGACGATAGCATCAATGCTTAAATTTTCGGCGTAAGCGTCCAGAATTTCGCAACTAACGCCGTTTTTCTCCAACACGGCGGCGATACTCGCCAGCCCCTGTGGAATCATTACGGTATACTTGGCTATCCCGCGGGCTTTTCCAAGGGCCACGTCGAAATCCATGGGAGGATTGAGAAGTAAGACCTCGGCAGGGCGCCGAGGGATATCTTTCGTCGCCGCGTTGATATTGGTGACATCATGCTGTTCCATATGATTATCGCTTCTTGAAAACCGACACGATTAAATTAACGCCGGCCTTTATATAAATTTTCAACTGATAAAAAGTCCTTACGGCAAGCAGTCTCTTAAAAATCCACGGAATCCGCAGATAAAATCTTTTATACGCCGCGACGAGCAAGCGGCGGGCGGCGTCCTCGGAATAATAATTCCAAATAGGCGGTTTGAACGACGGGGAGGGGTTCAGGGCGTAATCTCTCCACACATCCCGCGCGACGATGCCTTCGGCGAGCGCGCGCTCATAAAGTTTTGTGGCGGGCAGAAGCGTCAGAAGCGAAAACTGCGCGTAATCCGCGCCGAGTTTAATCGCGAAATCCACGGTTTTGAGCGTGGCCTCCTCGGTTTCGCCGGGGCAACCGACCATGAAATCCGCCAGAGTGGTTATTCCCCTGCGGCGGGCGGCGCGAAAAACCTCCGCGACCTTTTCGACGGAGATGCGCTTATCGAGTTGCCTGAGCACTTCGGCGTCGCCGGACTCCACGCCAAAACTTATTCTGCCGCAGCCCGCCGATTTCATCTCGTCAAGCATCTCCTCGTCCACGGTATCAACTCTGGCGCGACAGCTCCACATGATACCGAGATTTGAAGATTTAAGTTTGGCGCAAAACTCCGCGACCCTATTCTTGTCTACGGTAAAAGTTTCGTCGAATATGAAAAAGTTTTTTATGCCGAGCGCGGCGCATTCGGCCATTTCGCTTATGATATCGTCGGGGGAGCGGGGCCGCCATCCGGTATGCCGCTGGAAACAGAAAGTGCACCCGTACGGGCAACCGCGCGAGGTAATCATCGTGGTCACGGGACCTGATGCGTCGAGTATCGTGCGGTATTTTGAGAAATCCGTCAGGGTTCTGTCGGGATGAGGGAGCGAATCGAGGTCTTGCTCGGCGTATTCGGGACGACTTTTTTTGATTTCGCCTTCTTCCTTGTAATAAAGGTTGGGCGAATCGGCGAAATCCCGCGAGCCGTCCGTCAGACGCGTCACAAGTTCGTAAAAAGCTTTCTCTCCGTCGCCGCATATGGCAAAGTCCACGCAGTCGTGGGACAGTGTCTCGTTCGGATATATATTTATGTGCGGGCCGCCGGCCACGACCGTCGTCTTCGGCGATATTTTTTTGGCAATGCGGCATATCTCGAGTGAATCGCACAGCGAGAACGTCCAGAACGTCACGCCGACAATATCGGGCGCAAACGTAGAGAGTTCGCCGCGCACGCCGTCATAATCGAGGTTTTCCGACGGAGCGTCTATTACTTTTATGTCAATATTCGGATTGCGCGACTTAAGATACGAAGCTATATAGAGAATACCGAGCGGCGGGAAAACGCCCTCGCTTTCGTCCACGAATCCGGGCAGGGTCGTGCGGATAGTGTTTATAGAAGGATGATAGACAAGAGCGATTTTCATATCGTCTATATTACGGGAACGTTTTTATTTCTTGTTTTTATCTTTGCGGCAGGGTTGCCCGCCACTACCGTCAGAGCCGGCACGTCTCTGATAACGACTGCTCCGGCGCCCGCAACGCTCCACTGCCCCATCGCTATATCGTTCGAGCAGCAGGCGTTTATCCCGACAAAACATCCCTCCGATATTTTTACGTTACCGCCGATGTTGGCGCACGGAGAAAGCGTGGCAAAATCGCCCAGGCGGCATCCGTGGCTGATTGTCGCGCCATAGTTCACACTGACATGGTTTCCGATGACGCAACAGGCCGATATCACCGCGCCGGCGAATACCGACGAGCCCTGCCCGATAGAAGAAGTGCGGTGTATTTTGACCGAAGGATGAACGAACGTGAAAAATTCGAGCCCGAGTTTTTCTGCCTTCGAAGCGATTTTCTTTTTTACCGTCGGGTCGCCGGCTGCGATGACGGCCTTTACGGCTTCGCGGCGACGGCCTTGCGAGACCGCGGCGCTCAGAGAGCGGACTACGGGATAACCGCACAATTCGTCGGGAACGGAGGCGCTGACATCATCCACCAGACAGACAATGTGCAGACGGCCGGCGCGGGAGGCGTCAAGATTATACTCCTCGATATTTTTGATGAAATCAAGCGCGTGGCCGCGGGCGCCGAGAAGCACTATGTCCATAAAATCACCTCGCCGATGAAAGCTTTTTCTTCACGTCGGCGGCGTTCGCCCGGAGCGACGCGATGATGTCGCAGACGCCCTCGACACTTTTCTCGTCGAGAGTGTAATATATCGGAAGACAGAGTATCCCGGCCGCCGCTCTTTCGGCATTGGGCAGCGATACCCGCGAAAAAGATTCATTCTTATAGCACTCGTATTTGTGAGCCGGCGGATAAAAATATTTCCGGGCGACGATGTTCTCGGATTTGAGCGCAAGATAGAGCGAGTCTCTGTCCATCCCGAAATCTTCCGCAATTATCTCCACACTCATATATTGGTTGGTCGGCGTCGAGCCCGGGCGAATCTTCTGTAACTTAATACCTGGAACGCGCTCAAGGCGTCCGCGGTATATATCAGCCAGCGTCCTTAGTTTCTCAAGAATGCGATCGGTCTCCTTTATATTGAGCAATCCCACGGCGGCGTGGAACTCCGACATTTTGGCATTAAGCCCGACGGCAACGACGCTTTCCTCGTCCTTGATGCCGAAATTTATAAGGTGTCTGACGCCACGGCGTATGCTCTCGTCATTCGTGACGACGGCGCCGCCTTCTATCGTGGTGAAAAGTTTGGTGGCGTGAAAGCTGAATACTTCGGCGCGTCCGAATGACCCCACCCGTCGGCCGTTAAACTCCCCTTTGAAAGCGTGCGCCGAATCATAGACGACGGGAACACCCCTCGGCGATGCAGCCGCGTCAAGGGCGTCCACATCGCATACATTGCCGTAAACGTGCACGCCCAGCACCGCCGACGTCTCCGGGCCTATTTTTCGCGCGACCTCGGCGGGGTCGAGCGAATAATCGTCGGGGTCTATGTCGCAGAAAACCGGCCGCGCTCCCGCCATCACTATCGAATGCACCGTCGCCGGAAAAGTAAACGGCGTGGTGAGAACATCTCCTTTGAAGTCAAGAGTTTTCAAAAGCGCGTAAAGGGCGAGCGTGCCGTTGGCGCATAGAACGGCGTAACGGGCTCCGCTTTCCTTGGCCACCTTGCTTTCGAGTTCATTGTGAAGTTCGCCGAAGTTCGTCACCCATCTTGTCTCGTAAATGCGATCCAACAGTTTCGACAACTCGGCGCGGGGCGGCAATGTCGTGCGCGCGACATAGACAAGCGCGTCGAAAAACGGCCCCTTGCCGGAAAGGATGTTCGGTATTCTCATATTATCACTCCGAGTCTCCCGACGAAATTTTTCGCAGGTCGCCGCCTGAAATTATCAATCGGGCCGCCTGCCGACTCATATCCACGCATCGGTCCATATTCGAGTAAGTGAAACGTCCCTGCCGGCCTATGCAAGCCACCGACCCGCCATGCCGCCCGAGGAAATCAAGCACTTCGTCACGGGTTTTTTTGTAGCCCTTTCTGAAAACGGGATACGCCTTATCGAGCCGCTTCGTGAGAATTTCTCCGACGACATCGCGCGTCAAAAAATTATTTTTCTCCAAATAAGCGACGCAGGTCTCATAAAGCTCGGCGTCGGTTTTATTCCAGAGTTCGTCGCCTTTATAGCACGTAATCTCAAGGCACAGAACGCCTTTTTTCTCGCTTATCATATCGGCGCTGAAACCGCCTATCTCGGAAACCCTGTTGAATATCAAATCGGGATTGCCCCTTTCGTTGAAATAAACCCACGGATAGTCGAATATCTTCTCGACTTTGAGAAACATATAAAGCAATATCAGAGAGCGATATTTGAGAATGTCGCGGGCGGAGTCAATTTTTTCTTTCCCCTGCGCGATTAAAACCTCGATGAAGTCGTCCAGAGGAATCGTGTTGACTATATAATCGCACTCAATGTCGAGAATTCCCGAGGGCGTCTTCAAGCGGACTCTGTGAGCATTATTCGATACCTCTATCTTTTCGGGAACAGCCCCGAGCAATATCCGCGAGCCGAATGCGGCTACGCGCGCGGCCAGAGCGTCCGAAATCGCGCCAATGCCCGATGGCGGATAATAACTGTCCGTCGTCGTGAGATCCTCGGAGTGTTTTGCGTAAAACCTGAATCCGAAAAGCGCGCGCGCGAGTAGCGCGGCAAGGCTTGGATCGGGGATTCTCCGTCGGGCTACGTCGGTGTCTATCTCCGAGCCCGGAATGCCCCATACTTTCTGCACGTAGGGTCCGAAATACAAATCATAAAAATATTCTCCGAAACGGCTCTTGACCCAGCCCTCGAATGAATCATCGGTCTTGCCGCCCGAGAATCTGCGGCGCAGACGCTTCAGCGCATAACTGGCGAAACATTTCATCGCAACGGGCATACTGAGTTTTCCCAGCGCGTCGAATATCCGTATGGGATAATCTATTAATTTCCCCATGAAAAAAAGTTTCGAAGAGCGCAGCTCGAGATTCCTTAACGGAGTGCCGAGCTCGTCACGGACAAACTCGAGAACGCCCGGCAAATGAGTGTGGAAATTATGCGGGCCGAAGTCCAGGCGGGACTTTTCGTGGGCGAACGTGGCCGACAAACCTCCGACGAAATCATTTTTCTCGGCAACGGTTACATTAAAGCCGGCCTTCGAGAGCTCGTATGCCGCCGTGAGTCCGCTAATGCCCGCGCCCAGCACGAGCACTCTGTTTTTTTTCATTTTTTTCCGTATGCGTCCGGATAAATTTCAAAGCCTCTCTCCGTCAATATATATTCTGTGCCAAAGCTCAAGCATCAAAAGCGACCACAGACGGTAACCGTGGTCGCGGCGGCCGGTTATATGCTCGTTAAAAATCGCTTCAAGCGATTCTCTCCTGAAATATCCGCGGCGCACGGCGCGCTCCGACAGCGCGATTTCACGGAAATAATCCCTCCACATCCTGCCGCGGAACCATTTTCCGACGGGAATTCCGAAACCCTGCTTGGGTCTCGTGATTATTTCATCCGGCAGAAACCCTGCGAAAGTTTTCTTTAATATGTGTTTCGTCGTGAGCCCGTGAACCTTCCACGATGACGGCAGGGTAGCCGAAAATTCCATCACTTTGTGGTCAAGAAATGGCGAGCGCGCTTCAAGAGAATTCGCCATTGAGGCGATATCCATTTTAACAAGAAGGCACTCCGGAAGATATGACATTATATCGGTATAAAACGCCCTGTCGAGCGTGTCGTCGGCGGGCGCGTTTTTAAATATCCGGGCCAGATAATCATACGCCGCCAAGGTCGCCGATGACGCGCCGCCGAGATTACCCCCGAAACCGCTGCCATTGCGTTCATCCGCTCTTGAGACGGTCAGATTTCCCTTCATAAAATCCGAATACAACTTATCCTTGGCTTCGGCGGTGAAT
Organism: Endomicrobiia bacterium; assembly: GCA_030018875.1. Classification (GTDB taxonomy): domain Bacteria; phylum Elusimicrobiota; class Endomicrobiia; order PHAN01; family PHAN01; genus PHAN01. The sequence goes on from JASEHK010000009.1 coordinate 16,400, forward strand.
ATACAATGCCAGTAGATGTGCCGCATCTGGGGCGGTTCGGCCAGCGCCGAGATAAGACGCGACATATATCTGAAAATATTTCTGGCGCCGGTGGTCTCCGTGTGGGGAATCATCTTCGCTATGCCGGCGGTGATGTTTTTGCCCAAAATCTTAAACGGCAAAGAGAGGTAAAGCGACCCTTTCATCGCTTTATAGCGGAGATACCCGCCGAATGCCTCGTCTCCGCCGTCGCCGTTTAACGCGACGGTGACATGCTTGCGTGTCTGGTTTGAGACGACATAAGAGGGTAGCGCCGACGAATCGGCGAACGGCTGTCCGTAATTCCGGACAATCCCTGGAAGCAATTCTATGAAATCCGGCCTGACGATAAATTCGTTATGTTCCGTGCCGAAATGCTTCGCTACGATATTTGCGTAACGAAGCTCCGAAAAATCATCCTCTTCAAAACCGATTGAAAAAGTTTTTACGGGCCGCGGCGACAACTCGCTCATAAGGCCGACGACTATGCTTGAATCATGCCCGCCCGATAGAAACGCGCCGAGAGGCACATCCGAAATCATTCTTAATTTCGTCGCTTCCGAGAGAAGCTCCCGCGTCTTCAGGCAGGCGCCTTGGAACGATAAGTCCGTTTTCTTTCGGAAATCGATGTCCCAGTATCTTTCTGTCCTGATATTGCCTTTTGCGTCGCAGACAAGCGTATGAGCGGGCGGCAAAGATTTTATATCCTTAAAAATCGTCTTCGGCGAAGGAATATACTGATATGTTAGATACAAGTCAATTGACTCCGGGTCTATCTCGTGAGTTTTGCCCGGATATGAAAGTATCGCCTTTATCTCGGAGGCGAACACAAAAGCTCCGTCGCGCGAGAACATATAATAAAGCGGTTTTTTTCCCGCCCGGTCTTTGGCGATAAAAAGTTTTTTGCCTTTGGCGTCCCAGACGGCGAAAGCAAACATCCCGATGAGATAATCAACACACCTTTCGCCGTGTTCCTCATATAAATGTAATATGACCTCAGTATCGGTTTTTGTGTAGAATTTATGATTCGGCTCCAATTGCCGGCGCAACTCCTCGAAATTATAGATTTCGCCGTTTAATACAATCCAAAGCGTTTTGTCTTCATTGTGAATCGGCTGAGAGCCCGTGATCAAATCAATAATCGCGAGGCGCCTCATCCCCAGACCGATATCCGCCGCCTGTTGGTTGCGGCTTGCGGCGAAAAAATATCCTTCGTCATCCGGACCGCGATGTTTTATACTATCGCACATCCGCTGAAGGACGGCCTTTTCTACCGGCTTATTGTTTCCGAAATTATAAACTCCCGCTATCCCACACATAACAGAACGCACCTTACAATAAGATATATCGCCGTAAAATTTAAAACGACCAGTAACAAAAACTTTCCCGGCGCATATTTTAAGCCCAGGTTAAGTATCATCAGCAATGTTTTGCAACCGTCTTTCCATATTTTTACTTTTGATTTGCGCTTCGTCGGCTCTTTCATATAATCAATTTCAATATATTTTATTTTCCGTTTCTTAAAACAAGACATCAATGTTAACGATGTGGTAAATGAGAAACCATCGCAAAGTTTTGATGAAAATTGAACCACAAAACTTTTTCCGAACAATCTAAACCCCGAATTGATATCCGGTATCCATTCGGCAGCGAAAAAACTTGCCATACCGTCCATAAAAAGCCGCCCCGATTGTTTTAGATAGTTTAATTTCGGGTAGACAATTTTCGTTCTTTTGCCTACAACCATATCACAATCTTCTATGTAACCCAACATTTCGGTTATTCTTTCCGCTTGATAAGTATTGTCTCCGTCAATAATCGCGATAATATCGTATCGCGCTTTTTTTATACCGGTTTTGAGCGATGCGCCATAGCCAAGATTATAAGAATTGTCTATCAAAACAACATCGTTGAACTGTGCCGCGACATTTCGCGTATTGTCTGTTGATGCATCATTAACTACGATTATCTCATAATTTATCGCACTGACGGCCAGTGTTTTTTTTAATCGTTCGATTACTTTGCCGATTTCACTTTCCTCGTTATGTACCGGAACAACCACACTTAAATATTTTGTTTTCATATTATTTTGCTTTCGCAACTATAAATAGCGATTGACCAAAAGGCAGATTCAAAAATTTGTCCATTCTTTTGACAACAGGGATTATTTTATTGTAAAGATTGATTTGAGAATTTATTCCGATTGTGGACAAACTTTTTGGTTTAAAAACCCTGCTGTTCAAAAACCAGCCGAAAAACCCGAAAGAGTTGAAATAAAAAGATCGGATAATTTGAAAACCGGGTTTTATCAGTTTGGCTTCCAATTCTTTTTTTGAATATCTTCTATGATGACCGGCAAGGGTGTCCATTTGTCCGTATAGAAATTGATGCGCGGGCACGACGATTATCAGATTCCCTTGTTTACGTTTTAATATTTGATGAATGCTTTCCAAAGCGGTAATGTCATTTTCGATATGTTCCAATACATTGAAACAAACAACCGTGTCAACAGAGAAACAAAATAATCTTTTCGCAAAATCCGAACTACATATATCGCCGCATAAGGCAGTAATATTATCAGACGCTCCGTATTCTTTTTGAATTTTTTGAATAGCCCGAGGAGAAACGTCAACCGCAATTATTTTTTTATTTTTAAGGACGCCGATAAACTTCCCGAAACCGCTGCCCACATCAATGATTTCGTTCCCGATATAATCCTTGCACAAATCAAATATCCATTGATAGTAATTGTCCGCATACTGCATTGCGGATGACATCGTTTCTATTCCGGTAAGATTTGTTGGTTGCATAATTTTCGCTTTAACACTAAAAATCCCACTGCGCAAAAAATAAAAATGTACGGCATAGCCGGCAAATGATATCTTGGGCAGGGGTCGAAAGCGATGTGCCCCGTGAAATAGACAACAATCGCGGCAATGTAAATAAAACCGAGCCGGTTCCGCCGGCTTAAAACCGCTCCGACGACGGCGACGACGACAAACATTCCGTTTAAGGCGAGCAGTCCCAGACGGAAAATCACGGGTGCGTATTTTTTTTCTCCTAAATATCCGGACAAAGGCCTGTCCACACCGAAGACACTCGAATGGCTTGTTATCCAGAAGCGGGGGAGGCGCTTAACGACGATAAAAAAATACTTACTGAAATTTTTTCTTATCAGCGATATGCCGGTTTTCTGCGCCTCACTTTCAAAATCAAAATCAGCCGTCGGGGAACCGCCGGAGCGAACTGCGATCCCGGACGCGGGAATATGTCGGGCCGGTATGCCGTATCTCAACAAGATATATTCATTATTCGCCTCGTCCCAACTTAAACCCTCCGTCATCCGCCCCGTCACATAAAATCCGTATCCCGTGCCGGTGCTTGTGAGTTGCCACTTCCCGAAATGTTTATAGTTTCTAAACGACCAAGGCAAAAGTATCAGGAGAAAGACCGCCCAAAAGACGGCCCATCTTAAAAAATATTTTTTGCCGCCGCCTAT